>CAYTSJ010000101.1:0-6846 GCA_964440385.1 uncultured Pusillimonas sp.
CCACCGGTTGCATTTTGGGGATTCATACGGCGCTACCTCCTGGGTTGGGTGTACTGTACATAAGTGCGACTGATTTTACTCTTGCACCCGCGAGCCCCTTGATTTGTTTTAAAAATAAAGAATATTGCGTATATAAATAATACAGGAGGTTCAATCGACCGCATGAACCCCTGCATCAACATACAGGGTCTGACCTGTCATTCCCGACGCCGCATCGGAACACAAGAAGGTCGTGAGTTGTGAAATTTCGTCCAGCGTAACCAGGCGTTGCATCGGCGCTTTGGCACGCGCTACCGACATGAAACTGTCGAAGTCAGCCAGCCCCGATGCCGCACGCGTCAAGATCGGCCCGGAAGAAACGGCGTGAACACGAATATTCTTTGGGCCCAACTCCAACGCCATGTACTTTACGGTCGACTCAAGGGCTGCCTTGACCGGGCCCATCAACCCGTAATGCGGTACCGCCACCACTGCCCCCAGGTAACTCATGGTGACCAAACTGCCACCTTGGCTCATATAGGGCACACAAAGCCTGGCCAATTCCGCAAAGGAATGGCAGGAAATACTCATGGCCCGCGCGAAACCCTCACGGGAGCTATCGACCACAGGCCCGTGCAGGTCATCAGGCGGCGCCCAGGCTATCGAGTGGATGACAAAATCAAGCTTGCCAAACTTGTCGACGGCATGCCGGACCAGACGTTCAAGCTGACCCTCAGCCTCGACATTGCAAGGGACCAGATCCACGCCGATCGGGGCGGTCAGAGGCTCAACCCACTTGCGGGCTTTCTCGCTCACGCAGGACGCCACCACTTCAGCCCCCTGGGCTTGGGCCAGACGCACACATCCCCAGGCAATCGATTGATCACTGGCTACACCCAGAACGAGCCCCTTTTTACCGGCCAGGCTGAAGGGGGCAAGGGCATTGGTCATAACAACTCCATAAAATCGACAGCACAAAAGAAAACGGTTGCTACGCCAAGCATAACAACCGCAATCCGGTGATTTTATGACAATCTCCGGCTGTCGTTATCACCCCGCCCAGCCCGGGAAACAGGGTGATAACGCAGTTTTAGGCCGCAGCACGTGCCCGTGTCACTTCGGTGCTGAACAAACTGGCGGCTTCTTGATGCAGGGTGAAATTGAAGTTGATGTGTGCGAACTCGCCGTCAATACCGTATTTGGCCGCTTGCGCAGCATCGTTGACCTTGGTCACCGGGGGTACCAGACCATCACGGGTTGCAAACGCGAAGTCATCCCAGAGGTAAGGGTCGCCTTCAATATTGATTTGTGTGGTCAGCTTGCGATGCCCGTTGGCGGTCACGAAAAAGTGAATATGTGCAGGACGGTTACCATGACGACCCACGGCCTTCAAAATCTTGTCGGTTGCACCGTCGGGGGGCACACTGTAACCAATCGGCAGGACGCTCTGGAAACAGTAACGGCCGTTTTCATCGGTCCGGATACTGCGACGCAGGTTGAAAGCCGATTGCGACGGGTCAAAGTAAGAGTAATTACCCAGGTGGTTGGCATGCCAAACCTCGACCAGGGCATTGGCCAGCGGAGTCACACCGTCTTCAGAAAAGACCTGGCCTTCCATGATCATGGGCTCACCGATTTCATCGTCGCCGCACAAACGCGCAAAACCGACTGACTCGGGGGCACCCGCAACATACAAGGGGCCTTCAATGGTACGAGGCGTGGCGTTGGGCGACAAACCCGCAGCGGCTTCTGCCTCATCCATGCGAATGTCCAACAGGCGCTCAAAACCCAGGCCGGCGGCAATCAGACCAAACTCAGGGGCGCCTGAGCCCAGGAAATTTAATGCCGTCCAGAACTCGCTGGGGGTTACATCAAATTCATCGATGGTATTAAACAAATCGCGAACGATACGGTTCACAATGGCTTTGACGCGTTCGTCGGCGACGGCGCCTTCAGTGGCTTCAATCTGCTTGATCAGCGCTTCTACGGCTTGCTTGCTCACGGGTTATCTCCGGGTAAATTTTAAAAATTAACGATCGTCATCACGGATGGAGGACGGGTGACGGCACAGGGCCTCAACCTTGATCTGCATGAACTTGTAAAGCGGCAGGCCAAGCAAAAGGTCATGCAACTCCTGTGCACTTTCAACATCAAAAATACTGACATTCGCGTACTGTCCGGCGACCCGCCAGATGTGACGCCACTTGCCAGACTCCTGCAAAGCCTGTGAATAGGCTTTTTCTTTCTGCTTGATCTCTTCGATCACGACAGGGTCAGCATCCAGGGGGATGTTGACCTGCATCTCTACCTTGAACAACATGGATACTTTCCTTTCAGTCGGTTAATGCTTGCGGGCGTAGAAGCCCAGTTTGTCTTCATCAAGGGCAATGCCCAGACCGGGCCCCGTGGGCAACTTCAGCGAAAAATCGCTGTAATCCAGAGGAGTAACCAGAATGTCATCGGTCAACAGCAAAGGACCAAACATTTCGCTGCCCCACTCCAGGTGGCTGAGGGTCGAGAAGAGATGGGCTGCCGCAACGGTCGCGACAGAACCTTCCAGCATGGTGCCGCCGTACAGGGCAATATCGGCAGCTTCGGCAATCGCAATCAGATCGCGGGCGGCCTGCAAGCCTCCGGCCTGTTCGATCTTGATGGCAAACACATTGGCGCAATGCTGGCTGGCCAGCACAAAGCCGTCTTGCGGGCCCTGCAGCGATTCGTCAGCCATGATGGGCACACGCCCCAACGCCGTCAGCCGGGCCATACCCGACAGGTTCTTGAAGTGAATGGGCTGCTCGACGAGCTCGACACCAACGTCCGCCAAGGGCTGCAAATAACGCACGGCCTGGGTTTCGCTCCAGCCCTGATTCAGGTCAACGCGCAGGCTGATATCGTCACCCACCGCTTTGCGGATGCTTTCGATATAGCGCAAGTCTTCTTTGGGTTCGCGCCGTCCGATTTTCAGTTTGAACACGTTGTGACGTCGCAACTCCAGCATCTTCAGGGCTTCGTCGACGTCAATGCGGGTATCGCCGCTGGCCAGCGTCCAGGCCACCGGGATCGCATCGTGAACACGCCCGCCGAACAAATCGCTGATGGACACACCCAAACGCCTGGCGCGCGCATCGTACAAGGCCGTTTCGATGGCCGATTTGGCAAAGCGGTTGTCTTTGATGTTTTTGGCAATCAAGCGGCGTAACGCGGCAATCTGATTGGCCGGCTGCCCCAGCAACAACGGCCGGAAATACGTGTCGATATTGGTTTTGATACTTTCAGGGCTTTCACCGCCGTAATTCAAGCCGGCAATGGTCGTTGCCTCACCGATACCTTCAACATCATCCGACGATTTGATACGCACAATCACCATCGACTGCGAACCCATCGTCGCCACCGACATTTTGTGGGGGCGAATGGTGGGAATATCAACAATCAAGCAATTGATATCTATGATAGTTGGCGTCATGAAAGTCCTGTCGAGGTCTAAAAAGCGAATGCAGTTTAGAAGTCAGGCAGGAATGACGTCCAATATCTTTTAAGGCAATTTAGATACTTTTAAGGTATGAATCAACCCGGTTAAACCAGAGTGTCATGTGCGACGCGCACTGCCAGGGCGACCACATCCTGGATGAACGCGGACGTGTTGTCTTTAAGCCAACTCATCATGATGGGCGACGTAAACTCTGGCTCGTCCAGAGGCACAAAAACAACGTCCTCCCGGTTCATACGCTGTACTGCATCAGGAACCAAGGTCACGCCTAAACCAGCAGCCACCAAACCAATGGCCGTCTGCATCTCGTTGGCTTCGAAGGTCACTGACACGCGATAACCCCGTTGCTCAAACAAGCCGATCACATGGTCGGCATAACTGGGGCGCGGCTTGGCCGGATACAGTACAAAGGGCTGATCGACCACGTCATCAAGCGCCACCGCGCTGCGCGAGGCCAGCGGGTGCCCTGCAGGCACCGCAAGCACCAACGCCTCTTGCCGCAAGAGACGTGATTCAATATCAGGTTCATTCAACTGGATTCGACCAAAACCCACATCAATTTGCCCGGCCCTGAGCGCCTTAAGCTGCTCTAGCGTCGTCATTTCACTCAGACCGATTTCTGCCTCTATGCCCATGGCGCGCATGTCACGAAACAGCCGCGGACCAAAACCGTACATAATCGACGGCACAAAGCCGATACCAAACCACTTCTTGCCAGACTCTGCAATACGCCGGGTGGCAGCGACGACATTCTCGAGCCGGGTCGCCAGATTCATCGTTTTGTCGAAAAAAAACTTGCCGGCGTCAGTCAGACGAATCGATCGCCCCAGACGCTCAAACAGCTCGACGCCCAGTTCTTCTTCGAGTTGCCGGATCTGGCGACTGAGGGGCGGTTGTGCAATGTGCAAGCGCGATGCGGCCCTGGTAAAGCTGAGTTCCTGCGCTACGCAGTGAAAATACCGGATTTGCCGCATTTCCATCATTGTCTCCAACCCGTATTCAGTTATGTCATGTCATGGATTGTAGCGATGGAGCGCCTGTTTAATTTCTTGCCCCTGATCTGCGCACCATAGCACTCTGCACGTGTTGCCAGACAAGCCCTGAAAGAGCACTTGCTAGTCCCGAAGCCAGTAGGCTACATTGCGCCATCTCTTGACCATCAGACAAAATGACCCAAGAAAAAATTACCCGTATTGCGTGCCGCGACCTGTGCGTCAGCTACAGTCCAAGCCCTAAAGAAAAACCCTTCGCAAACGTCATCTCAAAGCACATTTCGTTTGAGGTTCAGGCTGGTGAAATTCTGGCCATCATGGGCCCCAGTGGCTCTGGCAAATCCACGCTCCTGCGCGGTCTACTCGGAAGGGCACCCATCATCACAGGTCAAATCTGGATCAACGGCAACGACTGCTCGGACAAAGGTGGCCTGGGGGCCGTCAGCCACAGGGTCGGCCTGGTACCCCAGGCCGATGTGTTGGTCGACGAACTATCGATGCGGGAAAACATCGAATTTTTTCATACGATTACCGTTGACTCCGGCTTGAAGACCGACGAAGTACGAAAACGCGCCGAGCAGGAATTAGCCGCCATCGGCCTCAAAGACGACCCGTCGAAAGACAAGAACGCCCAACTCACCCGCAAGCGCGTCGGTGACGGCAGCGGACGCAAAAGCAATATCTCGGGCGGACAAGCCAAACGTGCCAATATTGCGATGGAGCTGGTCAACGACCCGGACGTCCTGATTATTGACGAGCCGACCTCAGGGCTGTCTTCACACGACTCGCTTGAGCTGGTCAAAAAACTCAAAGAGATCGCCTTGCGCGGCAAGATCGTGATTGTGATCATTCATCAGCCCAGCTCTGATGTCTTCCAGCTCTTTGACCGTTTGCTCTTGCTGGACGGCGGCGGTCATTGCGTGCGCAGTGGCCCCCGGGATGCCGTCGTCGAATGGCTACATGCCTACAGCCCACAATCCTTCCATTGCCAGCATTGCGCCACGTCATTTCCTGACAAAGTCATGGAAATTATCGAGACCCGCAAGAACCCGGGCCCCGACGGCAAGCCTCGCTACTGGAGTCAGGAATCACAGGCGTTCACAGACGCATTCACCCCCACTCTGGCTGAGCACACTTCACCGCTGCCAGACCGCCCCTTGATTCGACCCTTGCAGGCATGGGGCGATCTATCAGCCCTATTCAAGCGCAATCTGCTGGTCAAGCGACGCGACCGCTTCAGCATGCTGCTGACGTACATTGCGCCACCCTTGCTGGGCTGGCTGTTTGCGGCCGTTTTTAGTGCGTCGCCCCCGAACAGGGACTACGCCTTCCACTTTAACGGCTTGTTTCCGCAACTGGTGTTCATGCTGATTGTTTGCACCATGTTCCTGGGCATGGCCAGCAGTGCCGTCGAGGTCATCAAAGACCGGCCCATGCTGGAACGGGAAGCCTCGCGAGGGCTGCGGATGTGGGCTTACTTTGCCACCAAGTTCGCAGCGATCATGGTCTTTGGAAGCATACAAACCTTTCTGCTGGTACTGGCCGCAACTGTCGCGATCGACGCCGGGCACTTGTTCGGCACGCTGTTTACCGCGATGTGGCTGGTGATGGCCATGGCCGTCGCCATGGGGCTGCTGATCTCTGTCTTCAGCAGCACCGCCACCAAGGCCTTCAACCTGATACCCCTGGTGCTGCTGCCTCAAATTGTCCTGGGTGGTGCCTTGCTACCTTACAGCGACATGGGGTCAGCACTTTACCTTTGGGAAGCAAAACAAGAGGCTCACCGGCCCCTGGTGGCGTCCCTGATGCCCAGCAGCTGGGCGCATCAATTAACCATGCGTGCCGTGTATCAAGCCAGCCAGAACAAGGGGGAACTTTTAAATATCGCCGTCGCTGATATGCGGCATATTCCAACCGATGGCTTTATGAGTCTCAAGAACAGCCATAAGCTTGCCGGACCGTCACTGCCGCAAGGGTGGGAAACACCCGAATGGCTGGCAAGTCTGCCGGACGAACCTTACGCCCTGGATGCTGTGGTGTTAATGGCCATCACCCTGGGAACCCTGATACTAGGGTGGGCCTGGGTGGGCAAGCCCTACCGGCCAGGCACCACGTCGGGCCTGAAACGCACAGGCCTGACCGCACTGGCCCTGGTTGCCTTGCCCTTGGGGGTTGCGTCAATGACCATTCACAACCCGATAAGTGCAGCGAAAGACACTCCCGGCATTAACTTCACGCTGAGTCCGCGGCCGATGGCGTGGTCAGCCAGTCTTGAACACTGCGCCGCTCTCAAGGCCAAAGTCGCGACATTGGAACAGTTTCTGGAGATTTACAACCAGCACGCCAAAGAGTTTGCAGCCAGCGACCATTGGGTGCTGACTACCCACC
>CAYTSJ010000102.1:0-6805 GCA_964440385.1 uncultured Pusillimonas sp.
TAAATCGTTAATTGGTATCTTCATAAAATCTCAATTATGAATAAGCGGCAACAGAGCATGCCGAACTTTCTTCTTCCAAGTACCGCATACAAGCAAAATAATAATCTTCCGTACATCAACCCAACTCTCTTTATGAACTTGCCTGAGGTTCCCTCTGCGTCGTGAGGTAGCGGAGTCCGACCATACTGCAGGACAGGTTTGGACAAACCTAACAAAACTCACCTTGCTGTTAAAACTTCAAAATAGGCGTTCGAAAGTCATGAGCTATCATCGTATCGGAGGCTTACTTGCTTTTCCAAGTTTGATAACCTAAACGCTCGCCAGCGACCGCAGCCAGCAGCTTAGGAAAAATCATCATCAGGAAATCGACGAGGAGCTATAGCAAGCAAGGTCTTCTGCCGAATCAACTTCCCCCCATTCGCCAGTGTAAGGAACTGCGGTAATGGCAACGCGACCTGCGTCAATTACCTTTTGCAAGGTGCCAGTCATGTGCATCTTGTCGACTTGCTCTGATGTAAGACCCGCGCGAATACGCAACACCTCTCCCCATCCCTCAGGCGTGAAACGCAACAACCCCATGTACTGCCCTTGCACCTCATCCACTGAGGTGGGTTTATTGCCGATCTCAGTCAAGGTGTGCTCATGGGTCAAACGGAAAGTCTCTGCATCAAGTAGCGGGTCGCCAAAGCGATGCGTCCACAACTCCAGCCAGTTTGGGTCGTAGGTCACTGCCAATGATGCGGGACACACCATCAATGACTGCACGGCCACCGGACTGTAGAAGATATCGGAATAGCTCACAATGCACGGTTCCGCCTGCAGCCAATCGTGGGCACAAGCCAGCGACGAAACCATATTGGTCTCAGCCCAACGCGCGTTATGAAACTCGACCAACCCCCGATTGACCAGCAGCTCTCGCTTGTAACCAGTGACAATGGCAATTTCCGTTATACCGGCTGCTTGCAGCGCTTCCAACTGCCAATCAAGCAACGCCCTGCCACGCAGCTCAACAAGACACTTGGGGCGTTCATCGGTCAGGTTTTTCATGCGACTGCCGCGTCCGGCGGCAAGGATGATGGCTTTCATAACAACTCGCTCTCGTACGCTTTCAATTGGAACTCTGCTCTGCGAAAGGGGGCTCGTAGCGCCAATAGCCGGGGATTGCGGCGTCGTGGCTTGCCGTACTGCAAAGCCTTGCCTGTGTGCCAGTCCAAAACCTGACCACCCGCCGCTTCAAGCACCGCCTGCCCAGCCGCTATATCCCACTCGGAACTCCCCACCAAACGCGGAAATACATCCACCTCTCCAGCGGCCAGCAAGCAGTATTTGAGCGCCGAGCCAATGGCGACGCGCTCTGCGATTCCGTTCTGGGCAGCAAAAATGTCCACATCCGGGTGATCATGAAACCGACTGACTGCCATCCGGAGTGAGGCAGATCGCGTGTGCGCAGACAATGCCGCGACAACCCCCGCACGGATGCACCAGGCACCCTTGCCTTCGGCTCCCCAGTACAACGCGTTGATCGCAGGCGCGAAGACCGCGCCGAGCACAGGACGACCTTGATCGACCAAAGCGATGTTCACCGTGAATTCGCCATTTCCAGCCAGAAAATCCTTGGTGCCATCCAGCGGATCAACCAGCCAGTAGCGCTCGGCAGCAAGGTGAAGGTCTTCGCCTTCCTCCGAGACAACGACCAGTCCACTTTCAGCCAAATGATCCAAAATCACGCGATGCGCCGCCTGATCGGCGAGCGTCAGGGGTGAGCCGTCCTGTTTGTACTGCACGGTCACCATCTGCGGGTAGTAGCGCATGATGGCGACCCCAGCATCCCGCGCAGCCTCAAGGGCCAGTTCCAGCCACTTATCCACCAAACAGCGCCTTGATTCTCTTCACATCACGAGCGGCAAAAATCTCTTCGCGCTCCGGGTGCCACATCCAGCCCTCCCAAGGCAAGGATTGGTGGCGAATGGCCTCGATCTCGCCATCTTCGCTTCTGGCAAGGACCTCAAATTCCACAGGGCAAGTAGCCAACGAGAAGCCGTGATAGCTATTGACCTCGCCGACAATTTCTCCAGTAAGACAATGCCGGGTTCTGACATGCCCCTGAATTGGATGCAAGTCTGCACCGGACCAAAGCGCCATCATCTGCATCCCACGGCAGATACCCAGCAGCGGCATCTGGTGCAGACTGGCATGGTCAAGCAGCCAGCCCTCGGTCAAATCCCGCTCGCGGAACTGCCCAATATCATTTCCACCCGAAAGCACTAAAGCTTCAGGCTTGACGGCAGCCAACCAACTGTCCAAAGCTTCGTGATCCAACCCGCCGTCAGGCAAGGCCTTGTACAGCCCGTTGGGTACCGGCACGGGGATGAATCCGGCTACTCTCATGAAGGTGATCAAGCGCTGATCCAGCGCATCCCGCGCTTCATTACGACCAGGGTAGTGATCCACCCGCTGACTGACTGCCACGATCTTCACGCCAGCACTTCCACCCGTCGCCCGGCGCAATCCAGATGCAGCCGCTGTGCCGTAGACCAGCGCCGATAGAGCACTTCCCCCGCCCCAATCACGGCAGGCAACCCGAGTTCCCCGGCACGGATCGCCATGTGCGAGTTGGCGCCCCCCCAAGCGGTAATCAAGCCAACTATCGGGTAGGCGAACAACCAGTCAAATCCGGGGTCTGCATTCGGAATGCAAACAATCGCGCCCGCCAATTGCTCACGCATATCACAGCCCACCACCAGCGCCGTCACCTGCTTCTGGCTTATGAAATTCGGCGCGGTCTCTGGCCATTCGAAAGCCCAGACATCCTCGGGCTTGGCGATCAGCGGTGGCAGGGAAATCTTCAGGGTTTCAGCGTAGCGTGCTTTGCCCTGCTCAATGCTGCGCAAGAGCACATCTTTCGGGTCGGTCGCTGCGACGTGCAGTTCCTTGAAAGCGGCAATATCGCAATAAGCCAAATCCTCACTGCTGAATCCGTATTGACTACCGACCTCGGTGATCAGGGCCAGCGCATCCGACAAGTTGCGGGTGAAATGGAACTTCGCCAGTTCGCGCAGCTCGATGCCCGCCTGCATGAAGTCAAACAGTCCCACTGGATCAGGTTGCAGGCCATGCGCTTCCAGCAGCTTCACGATTTCGCGCATTTGCGGCAAGGTTAGTGCGAATGGCTTGATCGGCTCAGGTGTCGGTGGCCGCTGGCTCCAGTCGAAATAAAGTGCCGGCGCCTCGTCGTAGCGAGGGGAGAGGATGTCGTAGGTACCTGGACGCAAGTGACCGTAACGCGCCAGGAAAGTCGACTTGTCCAGCGTCGCGCGATCTCGTGCCAGTTGGCCACTCACGGTCGATACTCCGCCGATGAATGCGTCGTAATCAGCCTGAGAGAACACGCCCACGGCTACCAAAGATTTCAGCATCTGCACGGCCACGAATCCGGCACGGGCCAGACCGGCAAACGGCAAAGTGCCATAACGCTTGGCGTCTTCCAACAACCAGTAAATACGCTCCAACGGATCGGCACTGGATGCCAGCAGTTCTTCACGCCTTACATTGAGGGTATCAATCTTGGCCGCATCGCCACGCCACAGTCCATCCTTGGGGTGCACGATGCGATTGGTGAGTTTTCTCAAGCTATGGGCAATCGCCTCGCGTTCGTACTTCGAGAAGCCGGCCTCCGCCAAGCGCTCCAGTCGCTGCGGCAAATCCAGCGTGTAACACGAGAAGACGATCTCGAACTCCACCTTGTCATGCAAGGTCGGCTCGTCCAGCAGGCGGTCGATGTAGTGATCGACCAACCGCCCGGCCAGCCCCTCATCGAGATCGGCCGGGATGAAGGAATTAAACGACAAGCGGACATCGATATACGGCAGCCCGAAGAAATGCGGCATCAGCGGGAAACTACGCAGATTCCGGTAGCCGTAGTTGTGGCGCTGGTAGGCCCAGATGGCGTCGGTAATCAATTCCCGATAGAGCGACAAAGCGAGCGGTTTGGGGCGTATGCCGACAATCTCTGCTGGGTTCCAGTCTGGCATCACGCCATAGACAGTACGCCGCCCCATCAGGAAAGGGTGTGGTTGCATGCCGCGCGCTACCTTGCGCTGGATGCTCTCCAAGCGAGCCGCCTGAACGGCTTCCGACTCTGCCACTCCAGATAAGACCAGTGGCCGGGCTTGCAGCAGCCATAGCACCTCACCATCGGCTTCACGCGTCACGGCAAATTCGCAATCCAGCGGCCTATTGCCAAACAAAACCAGCAATTCGTCGAGTAAGGCAGCGATCGGTGCCAAAGTCGGCGCTGGTGGGGCTGAGCTGTTTGCGGCCTGCTGCCACACTCGCCCACCCATGCCCCCGGTTACGGCAGCGGTATCGCTGCCTTCCAACCAGTTTACTACCCTGTAGGGCGCACAGGTATTGGGGTCGTGCGAAAACGCCACGCCGGAGCGCACCACCTGCGTCAGCATCGGCTGTACCAACACTTCATCGGTGGGCTGAGCTTCACCATAGGCAGCGATCACTTGCTCAACAACTGATTCTAGCCTAGCTGCCAAGACATCTGGAATGGACAGAAACGCTCCTGCGTTTGAGTGCGTTGCCCCATCTTCCTGACTGCAACTGGAGCGCACAATCCAAGGGCCCGCTCCCATACCGCCAGCGATTTCGGACAGGCACACCGAACGATCCGTCTGCCATTGCGCCACCGTAAAAACACGCAATGGGGCAATGCGTGCCGTCTTGAGCACACCTTGCAAGGCAGCCAGCGTGCCGGCCTTGGTGGAGAAACTCAGGTCCATTCCCGATTACCGCAGTTGCGCTAACCAGATGTTGGTGGAGTAGGGAATCTGGATGCTGGGTGTGCCAAGGCTCTGCAGGTAGTTTTCGATGGCAGCGACCACGTCGTGGAATGCTGCTCCAGCCTGTCGCTCCAAGGTAGCGTGCGAACGCCAGGCTTCAACACACTCTTCGATGGTCTGCTCATGCATCACACGGGAGTCCAGATGAACGACCGGACCAAACAAGTCACTCGCATCGATAACCGCTGTCTGATCTTCACGACGCGTGCCGTAGCCATACCCCGATACCCGTTCCTTGATAATCGCTTCAATCTGCGCCTGAATTGGGTCTTCCAACTGACGATGGTTCCACATGCAGGCAAACCATCCACGCGGCTTGAGGATCCGAGCAGTTTCCTTGAGTGCCTGCTGGCGGTCACACACGTTAAACGAACTGCCAAAGGTCACCATATCGAAGGCTTGTGCTGCCTGCCCGGTTGCTTCACCAGTCCCCTCATGCCAACGGACATTGGCAAATTTCCCGGTGCGCTTAATGCCATTGGCGCGCATTGCATCATTCGGCTCAACCGCCACCACATCCAGGCCGCGCGCAGCCAGCATCAGGGTTAGGTGAGCAACGCCTGCACCCACATCACAAAATTTGTCGTTCTTTTCCGCGCCGGCAATCGACAGCATTGCATAGATAGCGGCATCCGCATAATCTGGGCGCTTTAGATAAGCATCCGCCAGAGTTGTGTAATCCCATTCGGTTTTCATCTAGTTTCCTTTCACCAATTGATTCAACAAATCTTCAGCCAAAACCGCCACAGGGCGCCCCGGCACAAACTCCACGATCCAATCCGCCGCTTCCGGCTCGTCGATGGGCAGATCCAGCCCGGCCACATGGGTAAGTTCGCCGGCATCAAAGCGACGATAAATTCCCTTGGGGTCTCGACGGCGGAGTTCCTCGACTGGCACCTTGAGATAAACCTCGAAATAACCAGGAAGGTTGGCACGGTTCCAAGCGTGCACCTCGCGAAACAGCGATATGGTGGCAATGACAACGGTCAATCCTTGCGCAGCAATCACGCGGCAAAGATGGGCATATTGCATCGCCAGGGTCAAGCGTCCCTCTCGACCATGATTCTGAATATTTGCAGCTACCGCTCCGAACACTTCGCGAAGCTCATCACCATCTAGCATCACGACAGCCTTACCTGCTGCACGCAGATGGGCAGCCGTTTCGTGGGCGAGTGTCGTCTTACCTGCCCCGGAGAGGCCCGTAATCCAGATGACTTTCCCTTGATGCACATCCTTCTCCAAAGATCCTGCCTTAACCACTAGAACATCGCAGGGTAAGTGCAGAACCTACCCACAAATCAAAACGCCGCTTCGCAATAGTCACGACTTAGCAAGAACCAATACTGATACATTCTTAGACCTCATCACAACGAATTGCGCAAGGATTTTTTCACGAAATCCAAATATCCGCTGATGAAAGACGTATTTAAAACAGGCGCGATACCGGTATAGCGAATTTATAGATCAACCAAATGACAACATGTATCACACTAACCCGCTCATAATCGTAAGGTTAGAGTCGACGTTTAGCCATGCTTTGGCCAAGATCAATTATGTCAAACAAGCAGTACGTGCATCAATCTTAGTACGTACCGCGTGTCTACAGACTTCGAAATTCGCACATAAGTCTCGCTTTCAAGGCAAGAGAGTAAGATCGAAGCGGTATAGAGATTATCAGATTAAGATTAAAAGGTTAAATGATGATTTATTAAAAATTAAGGAAGGTCTGAACAAATCGATTTAAAACGATTAAAAAATCGACCCCATGACCCAATTTTTCAAAAATGGTTAAAAACTGCTCAAATCATCGCCACTTTCGGGGCATTTCTGCCCCGATCAGGCCCGCTTTCGGGCCTGTTGGCGCTTTTTGGGCGCACTTATCCTGCCGCCGCCATCAACGGGGCGGCGTGCCATCCAGATATTGGACAGCGTAAACAACATCTTCAAATGCGCGG
>CAYTSJ010000103.1:0-6676 GCA_964440385.1 uncultured Pusillimonas sp.
AGGATGCCGCGGTCGGCACCGATGGCCATGGCGGTGCGCAGGGTTTCCTGGCACTGCGTCACGCCGCAGGAGACGGCGATCACTTCGGTGGCCACTCCCTTTTCTTTCAGGCGCACAGCTTCTTCGACAGCGATCTCGTCAAACGGGTTCATGCTCATCTTGACGTTGGCGATGTCCACACCACTGTTGTCGCTCTTGACGCGCACCTTGACGTTGTAGTCCACCACCCGTTTGACGGGAACCAGAATCTTCATAGCAATCTCTTGAAAATTTATCTAAAACAGTTCTGACAGATTGGCCGAGAACCTCTATCCAAAGCGCCCGACCAAGATTGCACGATCCTGGGGTTTCGTCTTTAAATGCCTGGACTCGATGTCGGATCAGCCATAGGGGATACCTCACTCAATTGCCCTGAGGTCCACTCAATCCAGGCTATTGATTACGATGCGGCAAGTAATGCGTCGAACCGCTGGGGCCGTCAAACTTCATTGCCTTTTTCGAGGGCAGCTCAGCGATCGCGCGCAGCAGAACACTCATCTCGAACCTAAGCATTTACGGCTTTGGCACGAATACCGAATGTCGTCACGCAATAACCTTACCGGGGTTCATTCGTCCTTCGGGATCAAACGCCGATTTGATCTGGCGCAGCAGCGCCATTTCGAGCGGGCTTTTGTATCGTTGGTTCTCATCTCGGCGCAATTGCCCCAGGCCATGTTCGGCGCTAATCGAGCCGCGATGGTGTACGACCAGATCATGAACAATTTCATTGATTTCATTTTGACGAGCAGCGAACGGCATGGGATCGGCGCCTGCTGGGGAAAGCACATTGAAATGCAAGTTCCCATCTCCCAAATGGCCGAACCAGGCACAGCGTGCACCTGGTGCAGCCTGGCTCAAGGCCTCCTGAGCCTGCGCGACAAATTGAGCAACGGCTGACGCGGGCACGGAAATATCGTGTTTGATGTGCGCCCCTTCCAGACCCTGTGCCTCGGAAATTGACTCACGAAGCGACCACAACGTCTGAGAATGCGCAACCGATTCGGCAACAACACCATCCAAGACGTCCCCTGCTTCCATTGACCGCATGAGTAATCGTTCAAGCTGATCGCGCGCATGTGCTTCGTTGTCATGATCAGTAAGTTCCATCAGCACAGCTACTTCGCATGGATCGCTGAAGGGCCAGCGAAGGTTCGGGTAGTGTTTTTGGAGCAATGGCACACAAGGCGCTGAAATCACCTCAAATGCTGTCAGACCCGGTCCGAGGGCTTCTCGGGCTTGGGCCAACAAATTGACGGCTTCAACCAGTGATGGCAGAGCCATCATGGCGGTCAGGTTGGCGACGGGGTGCGGGAATAGCTTGAGAGCGGCAGCAGTGATGATGCCCAAAGTTCCTTCAGAGCCGATGTAGAGTTGTTTAAGGTCGTAGCCTGTGTTGTCTTTGCGCAAGGCTCTCAGGCCGTCCCAGATTTCACCGTTAGGGGTGACCACCTCTAGGCCGAGCGTGAGGTCACGCATGCTGCCGTACCTCAACACAGCCGTGCCCCCGGCATTGGTGGCCAGGTTGCCTCCAACAGTGCAGCTGCCCTGTGCGGCCAGCGAGAGGGGGAACAGTCGGTTGTTTTCCCGGGCCACATCCTGCAGCGTTTGCAGCACGACACCGGACTCCACAGTCACAGTGTCATTGGCTGTATCGATCTGCCGTATGCGATTGAGGCGTCGCGTACTCAGGACCAGTTGACGGGCATTGCCCGAGGGCGTCGCACCGCCTGAGAGTCCGGTGTTTCCGCCCTGGGGAACAATGGCCAACCCGTGTTTCTGTGCCAAGCGCATGACCGCCCCCACCTCCAGGGTGTTGGCAGGACACACCACGGCCAATGCAGTGCCATGGTATTTTTTGCGCCAGTCCTCGTAGTAGGGTGCGGTGGCCTGGCCCTCGGTCAGGACATGTTTCTCGCCCACTGTGCCGCGCAGTTGACTCAGCACGGATTGATCGTCAGACATATTTTCTGGACTCATCATCAGGACACCAAAGCCAGTGCAAACGTTGGCACGTAGGTCACAGCGATCAGCACCAGCAGCATGACGAACACGAAAGGCAATATCGCACGCGAGAGCGGCCACAACTTCGTGCCGCCGATGGCCATGCCAACGAACAGGCAGTAGCCGATAGGAGGTGCCGCCATGCCGATGGCCACGTTCGTCACGATCATCGCTCCGAAATGGATCGGATCTACGCCGAACTGCTTGGCAATGCTGATTAGCATGGGGCCAAGAATCACCATGATGGCGATTTCGTCCATCACCGCTGCCAGTAGGAAGAAGCCCAGGTTGAGCGCGAGCAGCATCATCCATCGGTCGTGAATGTTCTCTCCGAGCCAGGTGGCCAGTCGGGTTGCCAATTGTTCTTGAGCGACCAAGAATCCAAAACCTTGCGATACGGCCACGATGGCCATGACGATGGCACTGATGGTCATGCCGGACATCATGATCTTGGGCAGATCTTTCCAACGCAGCCTACGTTCAATGACGAAGCCGACAAGCAGTGCATAGAGGCAAGCGACGACAGCTGCTTCAGTGGGGGTAAATGCGCCACCATAAATGCCGCCCAAGACAACGATTGGCGCCATCAAGGCCCAGATGCCTTCCTTGAGAACGGACATGATTTCGGCCAGTGAGGCTCGAGGTTGGCGAGGCCTCTTATCTTGAATGTCTTTGAAGATGACGATCAAGGTGATGCCAAAAGCCATCAGAAAACCAGGCAGCACGCCGGACAGGAAAAGCTTTGAAATCGACTGCTCCGCAATGACACCCCAAATCACAAACGCGATTGAAGGCGGAATCAGTGGGGCAAGCACGCCAACGGCAACCACCAAGGCGGTTGCATAGTTGCGGCTGTAGCCCCGTTCGACCATTGACGGAATCATTACAGAGCCGATGGCTGCTGTTGTGGCAGGTGCTGAGCCGCTGACCGCTGCGAATATGAGAGCCGCAACCACAACCACAAGTCCAAGCCCACCCGGAAGGTGGCGCACAAAAACGTCTGCCACTTTAACCAGGCGCTGCGACAAGCCACCCGAACTCATCAGCTCTCCAGCGAGCATGAAAAACGGGATGGCAAGCAAGCTGAAGCTTTGCGTGCCGGCAACCATTGTCTGGGGCAGCAGCATCGGCTCAATGCCGCTGAGCACGAGAATGGCCAAGACGCTGATCGCGATGGCAAAGGCAAACGGCATCCCGAGCACGACCAGACCAGCAAAACCAGCCGTCAAAATCCAAGAAGTTAATGTCATTTTTATTTATCCTTTTGAGACATTGACCTCGACCAATTCGTCTTGTGATTTGTCCGGACTACCAAGAATCAAGTGCTCCAAAGCAAAGAGCGCAATGACCAGGCCACAGACTGGCGCGCAGGCATACAAATAAACGATCGGATAACCAATCGCGGCAGAGGTGGAGCCCACGGCATCTGCGACGTAATCTTTGCCTGCAACGGCAAGGAATGCACCAAATCCTGCGATGCAAAGCGTGACCACTTTCTCAATCACCAAACTCAAAGCTTTGGGCAGGTGGTCCACCAAGATGTCCATGCGTACGTGGGTTTTCTGGCGGACCCCCAATCCGATAGCGAGCAGCATGCTCCAGCTAAAGCACGCCAGGGCCAACTCCTCGCTCCAACTCAAAGGCTTATCCAGAACAAAACGCATAAACACTTGTAAAGATAGAGCCAGAAGCATGACAGTTGCGAATGCCATCACGGCAGTTCGCACTCCCATGTCCAGCCAGTCGAAGCCTTTGCGAAAGAGCGATTTCATGGTCTACCTCGAATTATTTTGATGCGCTCAACGCGAGTTCCAGCAATGAGCCATTGCCGCCCTGTCGGTACTTTTCATACAGCGAGGAAACACCCTTGCGGAATGCTGCGACATCACCAATGGCATTGACTTTCATTCCGCTCTTTTCCAGCTTGGTCAAAATGCCCTTGGCATCGGCCTTGGCCGTTGTTCGCTGTTCGATGGTGGCGGCCTTGGCTGCTGCGATAACGGCCGAACGCTGCTCTGGTGTGAGTTTGTCCAGCGCGCGCTTGCTCATCATCAGACCGATCATCGAATAGGTGTGATTTGTCAGAGAAAGGAATTTGGTCACCTCGTAGTATTTGTTCGCTTCGATGACTGCCAAGGGGATTTCAAGCCCGTCGATCGTGCCTTGCTGCACAGCTGTAAACGTCTCGCCCCAGGCCATGGGAACGGCAGACCCCCCCAGTGAATTGAACATGTCGATGTAGATAGGGTTTTGCATGACCCGGTACTTCACGCCCTGGACGTCTGCGGGAGTAGAGACGGGGCGCTTGTTGTTGATCATGTTGCGAAAGCCACCCTCCATATAGCCCAGCGCGACAATGCCTTTGCCCTCAATGCGCTTGCTCAGCTCTGCACCAAGCGCTCCATCAAGCGCCTTATGTGCTTGTTCTTCGTTTGCAAAGAGGAACGGAAGATCATTGATGCTGAAAGAAGGTTCAATCTGACCGATCACGGCGTTGGTGATTACGCCAGCATCCACTGTGCCAAAGCGCATGCCTTCAAGCATCTGGCGTTCATCGCCGAGTTGACGGTTGGGAAAAAGCTGTACTTCGACGGTGCCCTTGGTGTTCTTTTCCACCGCTGCCTTGAAGGCGCGTGCGCCAATAGCGTAGGGGTCCTGCGCGCCATCGGAAGTGGTCCAACCGACCTTGATGATTGGCTTGTTTTGTGCATGCGCTGTGGGCGCGATGGCCAGCAGTGCCGCTGCGGACAGGCTGGCGATTAGTTTCAGAGGGGTGCGACGTTTCATGTTGTCTCCTTTTTGGTGGTGGGTTGATCAATGAGATAAATCACGACTGAACTTCTCAGTCGTTCCAGTAAAGCCGTGTAGGGTTATCGACCAGAATCTTTTGAATCTCCTGTGGCCCGCAAGCATCAAGCAGTGCATCGATCAGGTGCCCGTCGTCGGGCATAGGGGCCGCGATTGATGGGTGCGGCCAGTCGCTACCCCAGACGAGTCGGTCGGGGTTGGCTTTGAGCAATGCCTGCATCAGCGGTGCGACGTCTGTGAATTTGCTGCGTTGTGGAGAAATTCGGTAGCCTCCGGAAAGCTTCACCCAAGTGTTGCCCTCCTTGATCAGGGCTTGGAGGTTGTTGAAGCCCTTGCTGTTGATCGCTCGCTCGGCGGGAACATGACCGTAGTGGTCGACCACGAGTGGTACGCCGAACCTAGACATCTTGATGACCATTTCGGGGTCTTTATCGACATCAATGAGCACTTGTAGATGCCAGCCCAGGGGTTTGATACGTGCCACAATCTCCGGTAAGTCCTGCATGGCAGCACCCCCATCAAACAGTGCGTTGCAACGCGTTCCACGAGCGCCTAGCTGATGCCAATACTGGATTTGCCGATCGGATATATCGGTGTAGACCACCGCAACGCCTCGCAGCCAGCTGGTGTTCTCTGCCAGCGCATGCTCAAAACTTGAGTGGTCGCGTCCGTAGACGCTTGGATGCACAAGGACGGCACGCTCAATGCCCAGCGTACGCGTCATTGCCCTGTACGCTCCCATGGGCGCAGGCGTTGGCGTGTAGCTGCGAGCAGCGGCGAACGGATACTGGTTTGCGTCTTCAAAGACATGAAAGTGGCAGTCGCACGCGCCAGCTGGCAAGCGTTTGGACGGCACCGAAACTTCCGCCTTGTAGGGCAGATATGTGTGGGTGGCGCTCATTTGTTTTCCTGACGGTCTGAGGCGACCTTGCTCTGTACATCGGCTTGAGGATGCGGACCAACGCGCAAACCCAGTCGATTGGCCGCGCCATCGAGGTGAGCTTTGACAGCCAGTCTCGCGGCCAAAGGATCAGCTGCCTCAATGGCAGCGTAAATCGATTGATGTTCAAGCTGTGTTTTCTGGGGCTGTCCAGGCGTCTTTTCACTGTTAACACGGGCCAACTGAACGCTTTCTTCCAGGGAGCCATGCAGGAACCTGAGCAACTTCAGCATCGCCTCATTGTGTGTGGCCCGAGCTATCGCGAGATGAAACCGGACATCTGCTGGCGTGCCATTGGTGTGGTTTTTGACCGCCTCGGCCATCTCGTCCAAGGCCAAGCGCATCTCGATCAGGTTTTCATTTGTACGGCGCAGAGCTGCCAGCTCAGCGCACGATTGCTCGACATGAAGACGTACTTCATAGGTATCAGCAAGCAACGCTTGGTCAGCAGTCATGCCTGCGCCGAGCCGAAGGCTAGGTGTTGACTGCCGAGTACTGACAAATACCCCCGAGCCTTGACGCGCTTCAACATAGCCATCGTGCTTGAGCCGCGACAGTGCTTCACGTACCATGGGTGGGCTCACATTGAACGCCTGTGCAAATTCGCGCGTTGAAGGCAATTTGGAGCCAGGCGTGTACTCACCCGACTCAATCCTGCGTAGCAGCACAGTGGTGATTTCATCGGGAAAGCGCAATGGCTTCGGAAGAGCTGTCATAGTGTGTTCAAACATGGTTACCAGGTTATCTGATAAGTTGAGATGTCGTATTGATGGAAACCCTTGGAAAATTAGTTAATTGATATCAAGTTGACCAATAAATCACTGCGGTCCGCAATGAACTGTGAACGACTGAATTCAGGAATGGCCCAAGATCTCTGCTTCTGGCCGA
>CAYTSJ010000104.1:0-6670 GCA_964440385.1 uncultured Pusillimonas sp.
CTCGACACCGGGTTTGGTCATCAACGAAAAGGTAGTTTCTAGTGGTCGAATTCCAACTAAAGCTGAAGTCCAGCAGTGGTTGGCGGCTTAAGCATCTTTTGTATTCGACCTTTCGAGTTAATGTTCGGCAAGTGCAACAGATTTAACCTGTGCCCAGACCTTTGTGCCGACCTCAAGTTGTAGTTCAGTAGCGGCTTTTTGGGTGATGCGCGCCAAAAGCGTGTGACATCCATGGCGAACACTAATCAGGCAGCTTGCAGGGTGATAATCGTCGTGAATCGACTCGATGACACCAGGAAAGACGTTCTGTATTGAGCTACCCTTCGGCTCACGAACAGACAAGCTGACATCGTTGGCATGAACATGCACCCTGACCTGGCTTCCAATGGCGAGATCTCGCTGGCTGATCCAGAGCGGCTCACCACCAAGGTCAATGCGGGTGAGATGAAAGGTCCGATCGTGTTCTTTGACCTCGCCGGCCAGAACAACGCCTGCCTCGCCACCCACAGCGCTTGCAAAGATGGGGTTCGCCAGTACTTCAGAGAGGGCACCCTGGACTTTGACCTTGCCGCGATCCAAAAGCACAACATAGTCTGCAAGCCGCGTGAGCTCTTCCATGGCGTGGGTGACATAGAGAATGGGGATTCTTAGTTCCCGATGCATATGCTCAAGCCAGGGCAAGATCTCGTGCCTGCGGGCAATATCGAGCGAAGCAAGTGGCTCATCAAGAAGCAGAATCTTGGGCTGGGTCGCTAATGCGCGAGCGATTGCCACTCGCTGGCGCTCGCCACCAGAGAGGTTCTGCGTTGAGCGGTCTAGCAGATGGCCGATGCCCAACAGGGCGATTGCTGACTCCAGCGCAACGGCCGTCCCTGGCTTCTTTACACGATCAACGCCAAATCGTAGATTCGAGCGCACATTCATATGCTCAAAAAGACTGGCTTCCTGGAAGACATAGCCCAGATCCCGGTAGCAGGTGTCAACCCAATGGCCCCGGGCGCTGTCTTGCCATGTCTCGTCGCCAATCACGACACGGCCTTGCGCGCTTTCCAGTCCTGCAACACAGCGCAGCAAAGAGGTCTTTCCGGACCCTGAGGACCCGAAAAGCACAGTCACTCCCTGATCCGGCAGAGGCAGATCCACCTGAAGCTGAAAATCTTCGCGCTTGAGTTCGAGTTGGATCAGCAGGCGGTTGCGAGCGCTCATGGCAGCACCCGGTCAGCGCGTTTCTTTATAAGCGACAGTGTAATTAAGACCGCAAACGAAAAGACCACCATGCCCGCCGCAAGCCAGTGGGCTTGTGTGTATTCCATGGCCTCTACGTGGCCAAAGATCTGGGTTGAAACCACCCGTGTCTGTCCGGGAATATTGCCTCCGATCATGAGCACCACACCGAACTCACCCACGGTGTGCGCAAAGCTAAGCACAGTGGCAGTCAGGAGTCCGGGTCTGGCAAGTGGCAGGGCAACATTAAAAAATGCATCGTGTGGCCTGGCGCGCAGCGTGGCTGCTACTTCCATGGGCCGTTTGCCGATCGCTTCAAAGGCGTACTGAATCGGCTGAACCGCGAAAGGCAGCGAGAAGATGATCGATCCAATGAGAATCCCTGTAAACGAAAAGGACAGCAATCCCATGCCCAGGGATTGGGTCAGCATGCCGATCCAGCCGTGCGGACCGAGCAGGACCAGAATGTAAAAACCCAGCACTGTTGGCGGCAGTACCAATGGCAAAGTGACCAAGGCGCCTATGGGGGCCCGCCATCGTGACTCAGTCTGCGAAAGCCACCAGGCCAACGGTGTGGCAATCACCAACAGAATCATCGTGGTGAGTGTTGCGAGTTGAATGGTCAGCCAGATAGCTTCCCGGGCATCGGGACTAATCAAAGTTCATACCCCGATGAGCGAATCACTGCCTTGGCCTTTTCGCTTCGCAGATACTGCATCAAGGCCTGCGCGGCCGAGTTATCCTTGCCGGCATTGAGCACAATCGCCTCTTGCTTGATGGGCTTGTACATATTTGAGGGCACGATCCAGCCCGACCCTTCTTTGATTCTCCCGCCTTCAAACACTTGAGAAAGCGCGACAAATCCAAGGGGGGCGTTTTCTGAAGAGACAAACTGAAAGGTCTGGCCAATGTTAGACCCTTCGACGATCTTCGGCGTGATTGCTGCAGTGAGCCCCATCCTTTCAACGACCTCTATGGCTGCTGCGCCGTAAGGGGCGAGTTTCGGGTTGGCAATTGCAATCTTGTCGAATTTGCCTGACCTAAGAATATCTCCGCGGTTGTCCACCAAGTCCGCTTTCTTGCTCCAAAGGGCAAGCTTTCCTGTGGCATAGGTAAACCGGGTGCCCGCCACGCCGAGGCCTTCGATTTCAAGCTTGGCAGGGGTGGCGTCGTCGGCGGCCAGAAGAATGGCAAAGGGTGCTCCATTCCTGATCTGCGCATAAAACTGCCCGGTGGCGCCAAATGCGAGGGTAGCCTTGTGGCCTGTGTCTTTTTCAAAGTCCTGGGCAATCACTTTCATGGGCGCAGTGAAGTTTGCTGCAACCGCCACGCTGACCTCTGCCGCTTGGGCGACGAGGGGCAAGAAGCAGACCACAAGCAATGACATGAGTCTTCCGAGGGGGCTTGTGAGCATGAGAGTCTCGCTATTATTAAAATCGAAGAAAATGTTAACACGCTATTCTTTTAAGGAATAGCGACCTTGATGAAGCAAGGATTTGTTCAGGTGAGTACGCGAAAAATTGACTTTGAAGATGTTCTTGGCAGTGCCATGACTGACAAGCGCATCCAGATCCTGCGCTCCATTCACCAAGGGGGCTCGATCTCGGAGGCCGCCCGGGCCAATGGGGTGAGTTATAAAGCGGCGTGGCAAGCGGTTGAAACACTCGGCAATCTGGCCGGGGTACCCCTTTTGGAAAAGCTGGTCGGTGGCTCGGGTGGTGGCGGTGCCCGTCTGACGACAGCAGGACTGCAAGTTTTAGAGGCGGCCGATGTATTGAGTGCCGCGCGTGAGGAGGCACTACGAAAGATCCGTGGTGGCGCAAAGACCGCCGAATCAAAGCTTCGCAATATCGCAGCACTTTCGTTGCGCACAAGTATGCGTAATCAGCTCCCCTGTGTCGTCGGGGAGGTTAGAAAGGTGCAAGGCGCTGCCCATGTTCAGCTTGATATCGGCAGCAATCAGCAGCTGGTGTCCCGAATCACCTTAGAGAGCCTTCAATTGCTGGGGCTTGAGAGGGGCATGCCAGTTCTGGCGCTTTGCAAAGCGGCCGCTGTAACCATTGCCCCAACCATCGTAGCGATCGGGGGAGTTAATCTCTTAAAAGGCACGGTGATGCGTCGAATCGGCACCAGGGCGGATCGTCAGGTGTCTCTTGAGCTGCCCTCCGGGCTTCAAATTGCGGGGTTCATGCAGGCCGATGGCGATCTCAAACCCAGGCAAGCTGCAATGGCGGCTATCGACGAGTCCGCAGTTGTTATCGGTCTTGTTTCCTGAGCTGCCAGATCAGGCAGTGGCACGCTTTTCTGGATAAAGTGACGCTGACGCCGAGTTCGTCACCGGTGCGCCTAAAAAATTCGTGATTGATTCCCACGCCATGCTTTCCTGAGCTCTGCATCTCCTGAAAAAAACGGTATAACGTCAAGCGGAAGGGAGAAGCGCCTTTCCGCGTATACAGGCCTGTGTACGCACACAACAGACTAAAAAAACCGGAGACCTTATGTTTATAGAAGAACGCGATTACCGTATTAAAACGGGCTGTCTTTATAAGTTTGTATCGATCTATGAAACCGATGGCCTGCCCCTGCAGAAAAAGTACCTGGGCAAGTTTCTGGGTTATTTCACCACGGATATCGGTGAACTGAATCATGTCGTGGCGTTATGGGGCTACGACAGCCTTGACGAGCGTGACCGTGCGCGCACAGCCATGCTGGCCGATCTGCACTGGCAAGCTTTTTTGGATAAAGTAACCCCCCTCATCGACGTTCAGCATTCACGCATTTTGAAGCCCGTGGGTTTTTCACCGATTCAATAGAAAGAATAGCCAAAGTCAAAAAGGGCATCTCATCAAATAGAGCCCTTTAAATCTGCCCCCAACAGTCTTATTCGGCCTCAGAATGCCGCCTATGGATACTCTCACTCTGATTCTTGTCATGCTGGTCGCCGTGCTGTTCAGCGGTGTGCTGGTGCGTATATTGCCATTTTCAGTGCCATTGCCACTGATGCAGATCGGTTTCGGCTTTGTGATTGCCGCCAGTTTTGAACGAGGCATTGAGTTGGAACCTGAGGTTTTTTTCTTGCTGTTCCTGCCACCGCTGCTGTTCCTGGATGGCTGGCGCATTCCCAAAGACGGCTTGTTCAAGAATAAAACGGGTGTCTTGCAGCTGGCGTTTGGGTTGGTGTTCCTGACGGTATTTGGCCTGGGCTACCTCATCCACTGGATGATTCCATCCATGCCTTTGACGGTCGCTTTTGCGTTGGCTGCGATTGTGTCGCCCACCGATCCGGTGGCGGTCAGTGCCATCACCCGAAGGGTAACCGTCCCGCGGCGCGTCATGCTTTTGCTGGAAAGCGAATCCTTGTTCAATGATGCCAGTGGCCTGGTGGCCTTTCGTTTTGCCGTGATTGCAACCGTAACAGGGGCTTTTTCCCTGATGTCGGCGGTCAGTTCGTTTGTATGGCTCGCGGGTGCGGGCTTGCTGACCGGGGTTGGGGTTACCTGGGCTGTCAGTTATGTACGTCGTTTGTTTGTCGGGCGCTTCGGGGAAGAGTCGGGCTCCGAGGTTTTATTGAGCCTGTTGTTACCGTTTGCCGCGTATTTCGTCGCCGAGCACATCGGCGCCTCAGGCATTCTGGCCGCGGTGGCCGCGGGCGTGACCATGGGATGTGCCGAGTTGTCGGGTCGGGCTTTGGCACAGACGCGGGTACACCGTGATGTGGTCTGGACGTCAGTTCAGTTCATCCTGACGGGGCTGATGTTCGTTTTACTGGGCGAGCAGTTGCCTGCAATTTTCCGGGGTGCTGTTGATGTGGTCGAGCAAGCCGGACATCACAATCTGATCTGGCTGGCCATTTACCCGGTTGTGATTTGTCTGGCGTTGATCGTGATCCGGTTTGCCTGGGTGTTTGCGACGGTGCAGGTCGGGCGGGTATTGGGCAAGCGACGTGCTTCAACAGAGGCTGATATTGATCTTCGCATGATGGTCGTGTTGTCGCTGGCCGGGGTGCGTGGCACCATAACGTTGGCAGGGGTCATGACGCTGCCTTTGGTCGTGCAAGGCGGTGCTGACTTTCCGGCGCGTGACCTGGCTATTTTTCTGGCTGCCATGGTCATTATTTTTTCATTGCTGATTGCCAGCGTGACGTTGCCCTTGTTGTTGCGTCATGTGGTCGCGTCTGAAGACGTCGACGAAGCTGCACAGTTGAACGTGTTGAAAACAGCGGCGCGTGAGGCGGCCATCCAGAGTGTGGGTCAGACGCTGGCCAGGCATACTCAGTCAGGCTCGACTGACTCGGATATTTACACGACTTTAGCCGGCCGCATATTGGACGAGTTGAAAGCGCCTTTGCATGGCGACGACGCGTTGCCACCCGATCTGGCGGAAAGCTACCTTGCAGCCGAGCGTGACATCCGTTTACACGCCGTTCGAGCCTCGCGTCAGGCTATCTATAACCTGGCCCGCGAAGGGCGTGTTTCTGACGAATTGGCGCGTGAACAGGCCAGGCGTCTTGATTTTTATGAAGTCAGGCTGGATTGAATCGAGGCTTGGGCTGTGCCTTGCGAGTGCAGCCTGAAACAGTCCCGGCCGGCGGCCTTGGCCGCATATAAGGCCTCGTCACCCCGTTGCAAAAGGCTGTCCAGCGATTCTCCATGCTCTGAAAGGCAGCCCCCGATACTGGCGCGCAGTCTGACGGGATGACCCTGGCTATCTTTCACGCTGAAGCAAGACCTGAGTGCATCTGTGATTCGGTCTGCCAGGGTTTGAAGCTGTGCGGCATCTGCGGGCGACACCATGATCAAAAATTCATCACCCCCCCAACGCGCGGCCACGTCGTAAGTTCGCGTGGTTGACTTGATCACTTCCGCCATTTTCTTAAGTGCCTCATCGCCAGTGGAGTGACCTTGAGCATCGTTGATTTCTTTGAACCCGTCCATGTCCAGCCACAGCAGGCCGATCTGAAAACTGCCTCGACAGGCGCTGTCCAGTTCACTGATCATGCGCTCGTGCATGCCGCGTCGATTCAGCAGCCCGGTAAGAGCGTCGGTCCGGCTCAGTTGTTCGAGCGCTTGCGTACGTTCCTGAACCTTATGCTCAAGATTATTTCTGGCCTCTGAGACTGCATTTGACATGTCAGTGAAGTGTTGCAGCAATTGACCAATTTCACCCGAACCGATGTGCTTCAAATCGGCATCAACCGGCTCCCCTTTGGCGACCTTGATGACCGCTTCGTTCAGTTTCGCCAATGGCGACAAGACGAATGTGTTGAGCGCGTGGTTGAAGGTCAGAAGCGTCAGCAAGAGTGCCAAGGCATATACGGCCAGAATCCCGGAAAATTCGCTGAAGGGCAATACCGCGTCAAGGTCAAGTAAAGTGATTTCGTACCAGTCAATTTCCGGCAAGTAGGCAATGCCTGCGAGGTGACGGCGCCCTTCATAATGAACAAAGG
>CAYTSJ010000105.1:0-6603 GCA_964440385.1 uncultured Pusillimonas sp.
AGCAGGCGCCCGCTCTGGCTAAACATCGCCAAATGGCTGCACGATAGCGGCAAGGCCAGTGGCTTGAGCAACACATCTTCCGCTTCAAGCGAAACAAACTGCTTGCCGGCACGCTGGCGTGTACTCATGTCTTTAAGCGTGGTAATGAAACCATAGCCAGACGTGGTGGCGATGAAATAGCGCTGGGTGTCGGAACCCGCCACCATATGCTCGATACGACTGCCCTGTTCAAGATCAATCAACGTAGTCACCGGCTGGCCATCGCCACGCGCCGAGGGCAAGCTGGCGACAGGCACCGTGTAGACGCGCCCTGTCGACGAGAAAACCACCAGGTTTTCAGTACTGCGGCATTCTATGGCATCGTAAAGCGAGTCACCTGTCTTGAAGGTAAATTGTGTGGCATCATGACCATGCCCCTGACGCGCACGCAGCCAGCCTTTGCGCGAAATGATGACGGTCACGGGCTCATCAACCACACGGGTTTCAAGCACTGCACGTTCGGCCGCTTCAATCAGGGTACGGCGATCATCCCCATACTGTTTCGCATCCGCCTCGATTTCCCGAATGATCAAGCGCTTGAGCGAGGAAGGGTTGGCGAGCAATTCCTGCAGTTTCGCCTGCGCCTCTTTTTGCTCGGCCAGTTCTTTTTCAATCTTGAAACCCTCCAGTCGTGCCAACTGGCGCAGCCGCATTTCAAGAATGTCTTCAGCCTGGCGCTCGCTGAGGGAAAAACGTGTCATCAGCGCCTGGCGTGGTTCATCAGACTCGCGAATCGTCTGAATGACCTCATCGACGTTCAGATAAACCACCATGCGCCCTTCCAGGACATGGATACGATCGGTGACTTTATCAAGACGATATTGTGTGCGTCGTGTGACCGTTTGGGTGCGAAAGCCCAACCACTCAACCAGCACATCGCGCAGCGAACGCTGCCCCGGACGACCATCAATACCAATACACACCAGATTGATCGAAACCCCGCCTTCAAGGCTGGTTTGTGCCAATAGCGTATTGACAAATTCGTCGCGGTCTATGCGGCTGCTTTTGGGCTCGAACACCAGACGCACCGCCGCCTGCTTGCCCGACTCGTCGCGAACGGCATCCAGCAAACCCAACATGAGGGCCTTGGTGTGTTGCTGCTCGTTGGTGAGCGTCTTCTTGCCCGCCTTGACTTTGGGGTTGGTGCGATCCTCAATCTCTTCAAGGATTTTTTGCGATGACGTACCCGGCGGCAGCTCGGTCACAACCAGTTGCCACTGGCCCCGCGCCATTTCTTCAAATTCCCAGCGCGCCCGGGCTTTAAGCGAACCGCGCCCGCTGCGATACACCGCAGCAATATCTTCAGGAGACGAAATGATGTGCCCGCCACCCGCAAAATCAGGCCCGGGAACCAGCGCCATCAAGTCATCATCAGTCAACTTGGGATCGCGCAACAAAGCCACACAGGCCTGCGCAATTTCCTTCAGATTGTGGGATGGAATCTCGGTAGCCATACCCACCGCAATCCCCGACGCCCCGTTCAGCAACATGACTGGCAAGCGGGCCGGCAACAGCACCGGCTCTTTCTGGCTGCCGTCATAATTCGGCGCGAAATCAACCGTACCTTCGCCGAGCTCTTCGAGTAGCACTTTGGAAAAGGGGGTCAGGCGGGCCTCGGTGTAGCGCATAGCGGCCGCATTATCACCATCGCGCGAGCCGAAATTTCCCTGGCCATCGATCAAGGGGTAGCGCAAGGAAAAATCTTGCGCCATACGCACCATCGCATCATAGGCCGCCTGATCGCCGTGGGGATGATACTTGCCCAGCACGTCGCCTACAACACGGGCCGATTTAACCGGCTTGGCGTTGGCGCCCAGGCCCATGGCATCCATCGCATATAAAATGCGCCGCTGCACCGGCTTCTGACCATCGGCCACTTCTGGCAATGCCCTGCCCCTCACCACTGATACGGCATAATCAAGGTAGGCCTGCTCGGCATAAAGCCCCAGAGTCAGTTGCTCTGTATCTTGGTTGTTATCATTGTTATCGAACAAACCGGGTTGCGTCGTGTCCATCATCATTCCTGCGTATTGGGTCGCTTAAACATCAATGTCGGCCAGATTGCCTTTCTCTTCGAGCCAGGCACGGCGCTGGGCTGATTCCCCTTTGCCCATCAGCATATCGAACATTTCAACGGTACCTTTGACCCCCAGCTCACCACAGCTGACCACAGTCAGGCGACGGGTGTCTGGATTCATAGTGGTTTCCCACAACTGCTCGGCACTCATTTCGCCCAGACCTTTGAAACGACTGATGCTCCAGGCACCTTCACGCACCCCTTCAGACCGTAACTTGTCTTGCACGGCCTCGAGCTCACCTTGATCAAGGCAATAGAGCTTGCGTGCCGGACGCTTGCCCATCGCCGGAACATCCACACGGAACAGGGGCGGGCGGGCGATATAAACATGCCCTGCCTCGACCAAGCGAGGGAAGTGGCGGAAGAACAAGGTCAGCAAAAGCACCTGAATGTGCGAGCCGTCGACGTCGGCATCGGACAAAATACAAATGCGGCCATAACGCAGGCCGGACAGATCCACGGCATCTTCGGGGCCGTGGGGGTCAACCCCGATCGCTACTGAAATATCATGAATTTCGTTATTGGCGAACAGACGGTCACGCTCGACTTCCCACGAATTCAGCACCTTGCCGCGTAACGGCAAAATCGCCTGAAATGACTTGTCACGGCCCATTTTGGCCGAGCCCCCGGCAGAATCCCCTTCGACCAGAAAGAGTTCAGTGCGGCTGGTATCGGAAGACTCGCAATCGGTCAGTTTGCCCGGTAACACGGCCACACCCGAACTTTTACGTTTTTCGACTTTCTGGGCCGATCTCGCACGCGCCTGTGCCTGCCGGATGGCGCTTTCGGCGAGCCGCTTGCCCGCTTCGACATTGGCATGCAATACCAGCTCAAGGGCATTCTTCACAAAACTGCCCACCAGGCGCACCGCATCCCGACTGTTCAGCTTCTCTTTGATTTGCCCCTGAAACTGAGGGTCAAGCACCTTGGCCGACAACACAAAACTGGCTCTGGCGAACACATCTTCAGGTAACAACCGGACCCCTTTGGGGATGAGATTGTGCAGTTCGGCAAAAGACTTTACGGCATTGAACAAGCCATCGCGCAAACCGGCTTCGTGCGTTCCTCCGGCAGGTGTCGGAATCAGGTTCACGTAAGACTCGCGCAACACATTGCCTTCGGTCGTCCAGACCACGGCCCAGTGCGCCCCCTCGCCTTCAGAAAAACTGTCATCGTCAGCCGCCGCATACTGACGCCCCTCGAACAGCGGGACGATGCGCTCGGCATCGCCTAATGACTCGTCAAGGTAACCCTTCAAACCATCGGCATACTGCCACTCACGCTTTTCACCGGTTTTTTCAATGGTCAACGTCACCTTGACGCCGCTGAGCAACACGGCCTTGCTGCGCAGCGAATGCACCAGTTCCGCCATGGGTATGGACGGCGAATCAAAGTACCTGGCATCAGGCCATACCCTGACACGCGTACCGGTTTTTTTCTTGGCCACCGGCTGAACAGCTGTTAGAGGTTCAATCACCTCGCCGTCACCAAATACCAGGCGATGCAGCATTGCATCACGCATGACCTCAATTTCAAGCCGGGTCGACAAGGCATTGGTCACCGACACCCCTACACCATGCAAGCCGCCGGAAAACGCATAGGCGCCACCGGCCTTCTTGTCGAACTTGCCCCCGGCATGCAGTCGGGTAAACACAATTTCAACGACCGGAACCTGCTCTTCAGGATGCAAGCCGACAGGAATGCCGCGCCCGTCGTCTTCAATCGAGACACTGCCATCGGTATGCAAAGTCACATTGATCTGTGAGCCAAAGCCCGCCAGCGCTTCATCAGCCGCGTTATCAATCACTTCCTGAATGATATGCAAGGGATTTTCTGTACGCGTGTACATGCCAGGTCGCTGGCGCACAGGCTCAAGCCCCTTGAGGACGCGAATGGACGATTCGTCGTAGTGTGGTGTCGTAGCCAAATCAGCCCCAAAAAAACAGGTGGACGAAAAACCAGTATTTTGCCTGACTTCGGGCAAGCCTGTAGTCAGGCAAAGCCGCCAGATGTTATGCTTGTTGAAGTTTTATTGACAACAATCTTCTAGTAAACATCATGAGCGAACTCATCAAAAACGTTTCCGACGCCAGCTTTGAGGCCGATGTCATCAATGCCAGCGGTCCTGTACTGGTTGACTACTGGGCGGCATGGTGCGGCCCTTGCAAAATGATCGCGCCTTTGCTTGACGAAGCCGCCAGACAATACGAGGGGCGTGTTACTATTGCAAAGCTGAACGTCGATGAAAACCCCGATACAGCTGCAAAGTTTGGTGTTCGTGGCATTCCAACCCTTATGTTGTTCAAAGACGGCAAAGCGGTGGCTACCAAAGTAGGTGCACTCACCAAGTCACAACTCGGCAACTTCCTCGACGAGGCCGTTTGATTCCTCGCTAATTTTTGTTTTTTCTTGCGCGCAGGCCTGTCCAGGCCTGCCACGATACGCTCAACTTCCCTTCTCTCCCCTCATGCATCTCACAGAACTCAAAGCGCTGCACGTTTCGCAGCTGCTAGAAATGGCCGCCAGTCTGGACATCGACAACGCCAGCCGCTTGCGCAAGCAAGAAATCATGTTCGCCATCATGAAGCGTCGCGCCAAACAAGGCGAACAGATTTTTGGTGACGGCGTACTCGAAGTCCTGCCCGATGGCTTTGGCTTTTTGCGTTCTCCTGAAACGTCTTATCTGGCAAGCACCGACGACATTTACATCTCGCCGTCGCAAATCAGGCGTTTCAATCTGCATACGGGCGACTCCATTGAAGGCGAAGTTCGCACGCCCAAAGACGGTGAACGCTACTTTGCTTTGGTCAAGGTCGACAAGGTCAACGGCATGCAGCCCGAGGCCATCAAGCACCGTATTATGTTCGAGAACCTGACCCCGTTGCATCCCAACCAGGTCATGACGCTTGAACGCGATATCAAAAGCGAAGAAAACATTACCGGTCGCATCATGGATATCTTTGCCCCTATCGGCAAAGGCCAGCGCGCCCTGATTGTCGCCAGCCCGAAATCGGGTAAAACGGTCATGATGCAGCATATTGCGCATGCCATTACCACCAACTACCCCGAAGCTGTGGTTATTGTTCTGCTGGTCGACGAGCGCCCCGAAGAGGTCACAGAAATGCAGCGGACCGTGCGCGGCGAGGTAGTGGCCTCCACATTTGACGAACCCGCAACCCGCCACGTTCAAGTCGCTGAAATGGTCATTGAGAAAGCCAAGCGCCTGGTCGAACTGAAAAAAGATGTCGTCATCCTGCTCGACTCCATTACCCGACTGGCACGTGCTTACAACACCGTGGTACCTTCTTCAGGCAAGGTCCTGACGGGTGGTGTTGACGCCAATGCCCTGCAGCGCCCCAAACGATTCTTTGGTGCTGCCCGCAACCTCGAAGAAGGTGGCTCTCTGACCATTATCGGTACCGCCCTGATCGAAACCGGTAGTCGCATGGACGAAGTCATCTACGAAGAATTCAAAGGTACCGGTAACTCCGAAGTTCACCTTGAACGCCGACTCGCCGAAAAACGTGTCTACCCGTCAATCAACCTGAACAAATCGGGTACCCGACGTGAAGAGCTTTTAATCAAACCCGACCTGCTCCAGAAAATCTGGGTACTGCGCAAATTCATTCACGACATGGATGAGGTCGCCGCGATGGAGTTCATCCTGGACAAAATCCGTGCAACAAAGAACAACGCAGAGTTCTTTGACATGATGAAAAAGTAATCTCCATGCCCATGAGCCTCTCATCCGAGAGGCTCAGTGCATCTTGGCGACGACTGTTTCGACAAGATTCATCCAAGGCAAAATCGCAAACAACACAGCAGTCAACATCGTTTATTTCTCTCGTTATCTATCACAACGGTGCCCTTAGGCAAACCTGCGTGAGCAACTTAAGAAAAACAGCCAATGAAACTACCCAGTCTCAACCAGTTCCTGGAACAGGTCCAGGCGCGTGACCCCCATCAGCCTGAATTCATGCAGGCCGTTAAAGAGGTTATGAATTCGCTTTGGCCGTTCATTGAACAAAATCCCCGCTACGCCGAACAGGGTTTGCTGTATCGCCTCGTCGAACCCGAGCGCGCCATTCAATTTCGCGTTTCTTGGGTCGACGACAAAGGTCAGGTTCAAACGAACCGCGCCTTTCGCATCCAGCATAATGCGGCGATTGGCCCATTCAAAGGCGGCATGCGCTTTCACCCCTCGGTCAACCTGTCCATCCTGAAGTTTCTGGCTTTCGAGCAAACCTTCAAAAATGCACTGACCACGTTGCCTATGGGCGGTGGTAAAGGTGGTTCAGATTTTGACCCCAAAGGCAAATCTGATGGCGAAGTCATGCGCTTTTGCCAGGCCCTCATGATCGAACTGTACCGCCATCTTGGCCCTGACACTGACGTTCCCGCCGGTGACATTGGCGTTGGTGCACGTGAGGTTGGTTTCATGGCCGGCATGATGAAAAAACTGTCTAATTCATCCGGCAGCGTATTCA
>CAYTSJ010000106.1:0-6344 GCA_964440385.1 uncultured Pusillimonas sp.
ATGTCTGGGATCAAAAATTCAAAGCCATTGAATGCATGGCGGGGCAAGAGCATCTGTGGGAGTACTACACTCGCGTTGCGAAGCAGCGCGGGGTACAGGCCAAGCGCAATATCGGTATCACGGCTGCCCGCAATATTGAATATGCCGAAGCCTATATGCGGCTTACCCCTACAGTCGTTGGAGATTTATCATGATGCGTGGCGTTGTCGTTCGACAGGTCAAACGGGCGGATTCTGCCGATATTGAAATTTTGCGTCAGGCGGGTTCGGCCACGGTGCACGAGGCCCAGTCGCGTCTGGGTTTGCTGGCGCCTTACATGCGGCCCATTTGGCCGGGTGCCCAAATTGCCGGTTCTGCCATTACCGTTCTGGTGCCTCCCGGTGATAACTGGATGATTCACGTGGCCATGGAACAATGCCAGCAGGGCGATGTTCTGGTGGTGGCGCCAACGTCAGAATGTTCTGACGGTTACTTTGGTGACTTGCTGGCCACGGCCGCCATGGCGCGAGGCGTTGCGGGTCTGGTCATCGATGCGGGTGTGCGTGACGTGGCAGTCCTGCGCGAGATGGGCTTTCCGGTCTGGTCCAAAGCCGTGTCGTCCACGGGGACCATCAAGGAAACCCTGGGGTCGGTAAACATCCCTCTGGTATGCGCAAGTCAGCGTGTGAACGCCGGCGATGTCGTTGTGGCTGATGATGACGGTGTCGTTGTTGTGCCTGTGGCCCAGGCCGCCGTCGTTGCCAAAGCGGCGCAGGCACGCACTGAAAAAGAAAACAAAACGCGCGAAGCCATGGCAGCGGGTACGCTCAGTCTTGATTACTACGGGATGCGCGAGCGCCTTGCGGCCAAAGGATTGCGTTACGTTGATACGCTTAACGACCTGTAAGCAAGGGGGCTTCCATGCAGACCAGAATTCCTTGCGTACAGATGCGTGGCGGGACCTCGAAAGGGGCTTATTTTCTGGCCACTGATCTGCCCGCCGATCCTGCGCTGCGCGATCAGGTGTTGTTATCTGTCATGGGTTCACCCGACAAGCGTCAAATCGACGGTATTGGCGGCGCAGACTCGCTCACCAGCAAGGTGGCCATCATCGGGCCGTCCAGCCGGCCTGATGCCGATGTTGACTATCTGTTTGCCCAGGTGCTGGTGACCGAGGCCCGCGTCGATTACGGCCAGAATTGCGGCAATATCCTGGCGGGTGTCGGCCCTTATGCCATAGAAACCGGTCTGGTGCCCGTGGTTCCGGGCATCACCAAGGTTGCGATTCATATGGTTAACACAGGTCAGATCGCTGTTGCGTCGGTGCCAACGCCTCATGGCTATGTCGAGTACGACGGTGATCAGGCCATCGATGGCGTTCCCGGTACGGCAGCCGCCATTCCCATCGAATTTCGTGATACTGCGGGCTCGTCCTGCGGGGCCTTGTTGCCGACCGGTCATGCGGTTGACAGGGTTGATGGCATTGACATCACGTGCATCGACAACGGTATGCCCATGGTGCTGATGCGCGCTGAAGACCTGGGGTGTTCGGGGGCCGAAACGCCGCAGGCGCTTGACGCCAATGTTGAATTGAAGCAACGCATTGAAGCCATCCGGCTCAAGGTGGGGCCCTTGATGAACCTGGGCGATGTGACGACGCGCACTGTGCCCAAAATGTGTCTGGTCTCGGCACCGGTACACGGCGGGGCCATCAGTACCCGGTGCTTCATTCCGCATCAATGTCATGCGTCCATTGGCGTGCTGGCGGCCGTCAGTGTCGCAACCGCGGTGGCTTTGCCCGGGTCGGTGGCTCACAGTGTCGGGCAAATGCCCGCCGGGCAACGTCCAGTCCTTGACATCGAACACCCTGGCGGACAGCTCAGTGTTGAACTGGGCCTTGAAGGGTCCGGCGCGCAGGTTGAAGTGGCCAGCGCCGCCCTGATTCGCACAGCCCGCTGGTTATTTGACGGGCATGTCCATATCCCTTCCCGGGTCTGGGCAGGTCACCCGCGTTAATTTCTTTGGGGTATTCATGAGTAAACAAGTCTTGCTGCTTTTGCCCGGGTTGCTGTGTGATGCAACCGTCTGGACACATCAGCGTTCGGCCCTGTCGGCCATTGCCGATATGGTCGTTCCAGAATACGGGTCGCTCGACAGCATCAGCGCCATGGCCGACAAGGTGCTTCAAGAAGCGCCGGCACAAACCTTTGCTTTGGCGGGCCATTCCATGGGGGGGCGTGTTGCCCTGGAAGTGGTGCGCAAGGCGCCGTCGCGTGTGGCCCGTTTGGCCTTGCTTGATTCCGGGTTTGAACCGATTGCCGGGGGAGAGGCCGGCCAGCAAGAGCGAGCTAAACGCATGCGGTTGCTGGAGATTGCCAAGACCCAGGGGATGCGTGCGATGGGGCAGCAGTGGGCGCCGGGCATGGTACACCCCGATTGCATCAATACCCCTGTCTTTGAAGAAATTCTCGACATGATTGAACGTCGAACGCCGGCCCAGTTCGAGGCACAGATCACGGCCTTGCTGGGGCGTCCTGATGCCGCGCCAGTCCTGGCGTCGTTACGCTGCCCGACCTTGCTGGTCTGCGGGCGGCAAGATGCCTGGAGCCCCTATGCCCGGCACGAGGTGATGCACCAGATGATCCCGGCACCCTGGTCCAGACTCAAAGCGGTCGAAGACTGCGGTCACATGTCCACCATGGAACGCCCTGAAGCCGTCAGTGCCTTGCTTGCGCAGTGGCTGTTGACTTAGTTGATCTGGTTTTAAAAGGAAAAACATGACATTGTCTGCCGCTGATACCCTCGATATCCAGGCGATCTGTAAAGACCTGGTGGTACGAACCGCGTGCTGTTCCGACCAGCAAGATTATGACGCTTTCGTAGACCTGTTTACCGAAGATGCCGCGCTGACCCGCCCGGGTGGCGAGCCCCTGATGGGCCGTGAGGCTATCCTTGCTTCCTACAGGGCCAAACCTGCTGATCGTCTGACCCTGCATTTTGTGACAAACACGGTGGTGACCGATATCACACCTGATAGCGCTTCCATCCGCAGTTATGTGATGCTGCTCAGCAGCTCTACAGATCAGCCACTCGAGGCTATGGGTCGAAAAGCCAATCCGCGTCAGGTTGCCGGCGAATTTATCGATCGTGCCGTGTTGACAGAACAGGGTTGGAAAATCGCTGAACGTCGGGCAAAATTCAATATGTATATTGAATAGAGAGGTCCATCATGGAAGCCGGCGCGTCTCCCCCAAGCATTCGTAAAGTAGGCCTGATTGGTTTTGGCGAGGCCGGTAGCCTGCTGGGTGCAGGCCTGGTGAAAGCCGGTCTGGTCGTCAGTGCCTACGATATCAAGATCGAAACCCCCGAAGGCTGGGCGCTCATGGCCCGACGCGCCGATGAAGCGGGTGTTCTGTTGGCCGACATGCCCGCTCAAGCCGTGAAGGATGCTGACCTGATCATTTCTGCTGTGACGGCCAGTGCAGCGGCGGCCGCTGCCGAGCGAGTCGGTCCCATGCTGGCGCCAGGGCAGATTTTTCTGGATATCAATTCAGTCTCTCCGGCGACCAAGGCACATGATCGCAACGCAGTCGAGGGGGGTGGCGCCATTTACATCGAAGCGGCTGTCATGGCTGCCGTACCGCCTTATGGCATTCATGTTCCCATGTTGCTAGGCGGGGCTAAAGCCCGGCCGGTTTCTGAAGCGCTCAATACGCTGGGTATGCGCACGCGCGCTGTCTCTACTGAAGTGGGGGTGGCGTCGGCCATCAAGATGTGCCGTAGCGTCATGATCAAAGGCATTGAAGCGCTAACGGTCGAGTGCCTGACCGCGGCGCGACGTTACGGGGCCGAGCGCGAAGTGCTTGAATCGCTGGCAGAGACCTTTCCGGGCATGGGCTGGACGGAGCGTCAGCCGCATTACCTGGTCAGTCGGGTCGCTGAACACGGGCGACGTCGCGCTGAAGAAATGCGGGAAGTGGCTGAAACCTTGTCTGACGTGGGTATTGACCCTGTGATGGCGTTAGCGACGGCCAAAGTCCAAGACGCGCTTGTCGATCTGATGGCCAACAAAGGGGTGGCTTATGAAAAAGACAAGGTGTTTGACTGGACTGTTTTTGTAGATCGTTTGAAGCGTTGACCACGTCAGATTTGGCTTGCGTCTGTTTTGCGAGGCGAGTTGTTTTCGCCCATCATTTCTTGAGTAGTCTCTTGGTGTCTTCAATGTTTTTGATATCGGTCCCGGTGCGGGCAGATTCTTAACGTGTAAAGAATTCGACGGCACCCAGGCGGCTGATGTCACATTTGACATGCAGGCCGGGTGTCAGGGCCTGGGCGGCGGTTGCGCCTCCTGCCATGATCAGGGAGCCTGCTGGCAAGGTGCGTTCGCAGTGCGATAACAAGCGCGCTGCCTGGATGACCGAGCGCATGGGGTTGCCCAAAATGGCCGCGGTTGAACCCGCTACAACAAAGCGCCCGTCAAAGGCAATGCTGACCCCGGCATTGATCAGTGCATCGAAATTGCGTGTCCATTGACCCACCACCAACCCTGCCGATGAGCAGTTGTCGGCAACAACGTCTTCCAGACTGAATTTGAAGTTCTCGTAGCGGGAGTCGATGATTTCCATGGCTGGCGCTACTGCTTCGATGTAGTCCACCGCTTCAAGCGCTGTAATCGGGCGGTCGATGGTGCGGCGTGTCAAAAAACAGACTTCTGGCTCGACGCGCGCGTGGATGTATTGCGACAGGTCGACGGTGCTGCCTTCTTCCTGAAGCATGGGTTGGGTCAGCCAACCCCAGATCAGGTCGCTGACCCCCATCTGGACCATTTTGGCGCGGCTGGTAAACCCCAGCTTGATACCGCAAATCACCTCGCCGCGGTCAACCCGGCGCTGGATAGAGGCGCGCTGGATTTCATAGGCTTGCTCGATGGTGAACGAGCCAGGCGTGAATTGGGGCACTGCTTTGGCATGACGGGCTGCGTCGTCCAGGGTTGCTGCGAAATCATAGATGTCGATATTCATGCGCTGATCTCTGTAAAAAAGGCGCTCAGGCGTGGGAGAAAATGGCGCTGACGCTGCCCAGACCTTCGATGTGGGCGGTGAACACATCGCCGGGTTTGGCCGGTGCCATCGGGCCCAGGGCACCGGTCAGGACGACGTCGCCAGCGCGCAAGGGAGCACCCAGGCGGGCCATGGTGTTGGCCAGCCAGACCGCGGCATTCAGCGGGTTGCCTAAACAGGCCGACCCGATGCCCACAGAGACCTGATCGCCGCGGCATTCCATGACCATGCCGCAGCGCATCAGGTCAAGGTCGCGCAGCAGTACGGGGCGAGAGCCCAGGACAAACACGCCTGACGAGGCATTGTCGGCCACGGTGTCAACCAGACGAATATCCCAGTTCGCAATCCGGCTGCCAACGATTTCAATGGCAGGAAGGGCGTAGGCGGTGGCTGAAATGACATCGGCGACGGTGTTGATGGCGTGCGGCAGGTCGCGTTCGAGTACCAGTGCGATTTCTGCTTCGGTCTTGGGCTGGTGGGTACGGTTCCATGCGATGGGTTCGCCTTCGGCAAAAGCCATGTCGGCGAACAACGCACCATAGTCAGGGGAATCGACCCCCAGTTGCTGCTGTACGGCCTTGGATGTCAGGCCGATTTTGCGGCCAACCAGCCGGCCACCGGCCTGTAAGCGGCGTGCCGTTTGGTGTTCCTGGATGCGATAGGCGATGTCGAGTGCGGGTATGCCGGATGACTCGGCCAGACGCGCGATGTCGTCACGCAGGGGGAGGGTCGTGGTACCGTCGTTGGTAGCGGTCCAGAGCCGGTTGGCCAATGCCTGAATTTGTGCTTGCATGAGTAAGTCTCGTAGTAGCCTGCGTTCATACCCTGGCTAACATAACCCGGGCCTTGGCGACCCGGTCAACGCGCCTCGGGGACGCGTCGTGTTTTCATGAACTCGTCAAACGTTTCGCCACGCATGATGGCATAGACCTCAAGGTTGGTTTTACGTGCCACCCGGGCATATTTTTCAAGGACGAAAAAGTTCACCCCGTGTTTGACCAGCCCCAGCCAGTCTTCGCTGCGGATCAGTGCTTTTTCGGTGTCATCAAGACCGGCTTCGGTCATCACGGCTTCCGGGTCGGCCAGATAACGTTCGCGCCAGTCGGCCTTGATCATGTTCCAGAAGAAGCGGTTGGCATTCAGGGTGCGGTTGCTGGTGCGAATGTCGAACGCGTAGGTGCCTTCAATGTTCTCGATACCTTTGAGTTGTGGATTCATGAGGGGCTCCTTTCAGGCAGTCACGGCGGCATGGCCGGCATTGGCCTGGGTGGCAGAGGGCTCGTCGCCTTCAAACAGAACGACCGT
>CAYTSJ010000106.1:6354-6590 GCA_964440385.1 uncultured Pusillimonas sp.
GGTCGCCAGGTAGTAGTTCTGGTGAATTTTCTTGATGGTGTCGGGCATGGCGCCGCGCATGGCCAGCCACATGATTTGTTCCACGCTTTCGGCCCCGCCCAGGCGAACGTAGTCGGCGTGGGTCAGTTCCATCAGTTTTTCGGGGTTGTGTTGCAGCAGTTCAAGGAATTCGTGATCCCAGGCCTCGTTGTTAAAGCCGGTGCGTTCACCATGAATCTGGTGCGACAGACCGCCGG
>CAYTSJ010000107.1:0-6566 GCA_964440385.1 uncultured Pusillimonas sp.
GTGCATGTAGTATGTACAGGATTTGAGATATTGGGTCTTAAACCTGCATATTTGTGGCTTGTCTGATAGGCTGTGCCGGGTCGCCTGCAAACAGCCCCCTCTGCCATGCCCCTCTCAAGGCCGCTACATCCCGATCAAGTCGATCCACTTGCCCCGGCTTCGCCACGCATCCTTACGACCCCTGCTCACCTGCCCGACGAATGGAAGCGTCTATGCGCATGGGCACAGGAAGTGGAGCTGCTTGCTCCCCTGTTTCTCCTCTTTGATGCAACTGGAGCCGTCGTGCGGCCGGGCGCGATCGGATCGATCCTGCACTTCCTCGTGCGGCCTAACGTCCTTGATGAGCTTGAGCTTTGGGCCGTGGAGAGCGCTGCAGCTGATGTTGTTTATCAGATCGCAGCTAAGCTCAAGATGCTTGGTGAACAAGTCCTGAAGTTATATCGACCACTTCCGGATGCGCAAGCGGCCCGCACACGCTTCGCTGGCGATCTCGAGTACCTCTACCTATTTGCCCTGCTGGCGACACGCAACCCTCACGCCTCCGGCGACCTTGCAGAAAGAGCAGACTATGACCGGTTGCGACTCTGGACGTTGGTGCACGCCGTCGAGCGAGCTGAACAAGGCATTCTCCTGGACACCGCCTTACGAGAAGTCGCTAGTAAGTTGCGGCTAGCGGGCGACGGCAAGGTCACTTGGCTGGACACTCTGGCCGCCTTAAGGCTGACAGCCAGAAGCTTTCTCGCGCTCGATGCTCAAGTATCTAGGCGTACAACGACTCTCATCCAGTCACAGCGAGGGCTTGAGCCAAGTAATCGAGCTTTTCTGAGGGCGTTGTGCAGTGTCGCTCTACGCGAGGATCATGCCGTTGATAGCGGTTCGCGCAGCCGGCTGTTCAATGGTGCCTCGAAGCACATAAGAGTGATGCTGCCGAACGCCGCAGAGCCTGCGTCACTGGTCATGCCTGACGACGATGAGACTCCTGCCGAGATCGAGATGCTCGGGGAGTTGGGAGATGACTATCTTGTAAGTGTTCCTGTTCCACAAGACATCACGCTCACCGGCCAGATCAAGTACGCCTCGTCGATTTTGCTGAACAGCGTTGAGGAAAACCAGTTCTTGCCTTGGACATGGTCGCGGATCACGCCCAGCGAGTTGCGAAGCATCAACGCATGGATGGCAAAAGCCCTCAAAGTCGGTGACGTAGAGGATCGGTTGCTCGCGGCTGTGCTGTGGATCGCCATGGCGACCGGCCGCTCTTTGGCTCGTGCGCTCACGATAAAAATCTCACACATTCCCGAGGATGAATGGTCGGTCACCCCAGAAATGATACTGCGCCAAGCTGTTCGCCCCAGCCGAGCATGGCGTCCGGAGGAGCGCCACGACCGTTGGATTAGACCACTGGGCAACTCCTACGAGTTGCCTTTGCCGGCCGATGTTGCAGAAATCTTTAGGGCACGGCTCGTGCCGAATTCATCTTCACCGACTGTCCTTGGTGATCTCTTCGCGCCAAAGCTACTCCTTAGTCGCTTTCGCGAGGTCATGGAAAGGGTTGCGCCTCGGGTGACTGCTGGGATGCTCACCAATCTTCTTCCCTGGCAAATTTACTCATCAACCGGAGACTCAGTTCTCGCTCGGCTTTATGCGCGCCACCCTAATACGGGACTGCCAGGTGCAGCAGCGTACCCAAGTTGGACGGGTGCAGAACTTACTAACATACTCCTTACATCAGGGCTGCCGGCTCCAAATCTTCACAACGCTCTCACAGCCAACGTCTTAGGAAGTCGACTCGATCCGATTGAGGATCTTATACGTGTAGAAATTCGCAAGGCCGCAGCGTCACTTCGTCGTAAGCGCAACAATGGGGTCGTCGATTTTCACAACGTTCTGACGAGCTACATACTCGTTGCTCTGCAAGCAGCCACGGGCGCGCGTCCAGTTCGGGCACCGTTCGAGTCAGTGGTCGATTTTGATTTTGAAGAGAGGTTCGTCTTTGTCACGGATAAGCTTAGTGGCTTGTCTCGGTCTGGTCGTCTCGTCCCATTACCAAAAATCCTGTCTGACTTTATAGCTTTGCAGTACCTTCCCTATCTCCGCTCACTTGCTTCGTGGATCGAGCGCAGTGGTGATTCAGAACTAGGGCTGCATATAAGGAACAGCACTAATAGAGCTTCGTCAGGCACGATGCCGCTCTTCTTTTCTCTCCAGTTGGACGGGCGAAACCTTCGGTGGACTTCTTTCAGTGAGGTGGCCATCGCCAGTTTAGGGCTGTTCGCCTGGCCTTTACCGCTCCGGCACTTTCGCCATCGTCTGGCCCGCAAGCTTCGTACTGCACGGATTGACCCGGAAGTCATCGATGGCATACTTGGCCACTCGGAACGCGGTAGTTCGACGTACGGAGACCGATCTATTCGAGTCTGGCTTGAGGATATGGCGGGCGCAAGGCCTGTCATGGAGGCGTGTTTCGCAAGTTTGGGGTTTCGCCCGATCAGGATTGCTCAGGTCCTTGAAGGGGTACCGCTCTCGAATTTTGAGCCAACTCCAATAGCTGAACAGGCGCCAGCCCTATTCGGACGTGCAGAGCGTGCCCGACTTCGAGGTGAGCGCTTTCGAGCTGCGGTTCGTAGTGCTGGAGTGATGATTTATGGATTTTGTCATGGGCGTGCATTGGGCGACCTTGATGCCGACGAAATCGATCAGTTGAGTCGTTCGCTCGTTTTCAATAGGAATGGCATACCCCATTCCATGGGAGCTCTGCGGTATTCTGTCCTTTTGCGACGGCTGGAGCGTGTCCAAGAAAAGCAAACTCGAACTGTGCGGGTGCGCCACGTATATCTAGCCTTTGTCGACGAACCCAGTACATTCACGCACATGGCGAGTGGAGCCATTGTGGCACATCAGCAGCTTCTAGGTCTGCTCGAGAAAGTGCCGGTCCCTGTGTACTTGCCTAGGGCAATCGGCCAAGCTTTGACGCTTGGAGTGCTGCGACTGGTTCTCGAGACTCGGCTGACCGATTTCAGAGTACTCAAGGGCATTCTTGCCGGCCGAGATTTTCGGCTGGTTGGATTCAACAATCGAACCTATATTGAGCTTGGCGAAAATATTGCTGATGCTGGTCCTGCTGGCTTATGCCGTCGGCTCGAGATAAGCCACGCTACGGCTCGGCTACTCTCCGTCACATTGGCAGGTAAGCGACCCAATGATGCTGGAAAACGGAAGATCGATGGCAGCCTTCGATCGATGGCTGAATGTGTCCAGAGTCATTCGCTTAGCGCTGTTACGATCACTACGGTTGCCCAACTTGTCTCTGCAATTGCAGCATTAGTTGACCAATTGAATGCGATAACGCGGCCCGGGATCATTGCGGGCTTCCTCGCCGGGCGGGTGAAGTCATTTTCACTGAATTGGTACGATTTTACTCGATTGCAAGACGGCTATTCCCGCGACTTTGGTTTTCTCGTTTCGGATGAGAGGGGTAATAAGCGTATATTGGATTTGACCCCCAATGTTCCTTTTGCCGCTAAGGACTTTGACGTTCGATTAGATCAGCGAGAAGTGGCAAGCCGCAATCTCATGCGGGACGTAGTTCGTAAGTTGAACGAAAATAACATAAAAAATACGCTAACGCGTGAGGAACGTTCGACAGCGATTGAAGCGCTTGCTGGGCAGGCTTGTGATTCTGCTAATCCTTTGGTGTGCTTGCTTGCTCATTGGGTCTCTCATTTGATCCTCAGACACAATCAGAAAAATCGGGAAGAATACTTAAGCCTAGCGACTATCGAAAGGTATTTGGGCGCACTTGCAAAGGGCTTTACCGAACTGGCTCCTCATGATGGTGTAGAGAGTTTTGATGAAGACGAAATGACAGAGATATATGCTGAGGTTGTTGGTGCTGTTCCGAAAAAGTCGCAACGCTATAGCCGGCTTCGGTTGGAAGAATTTCATTCTTGGCTCTCGTTGCAAAAACCCGTGGAGGATCCGGATTGGTCACTAGTTCCAGGCTCGGAGAAAACTATAAGTGCTAATCCTGGCGTGATCTCGGAAGTCGAGTATCTCAAAGCTCTGCAGCACCTTATTAATACTGCCAGCAGAGAGATTGATAAACAGTCTGCATTTCTCTTGTTGTTGGTGTATAGATTCGGGCTGCGGAGTGGGGAAAGTGTCGGGCTGCTGAGAGGGGATGTATTGGGAAGGCCTGACGGCGAAATGGCTGTAGCTGTATCCAATAATAGATTAAGAAAGCTCAAGACAAAAAAATCGTCCCGGCGCTTGGTTCCCCTTGTTGCTCGGCTGAATAATGACGAGATAAGAATTGTTAATTATTTTATTGCACGTTCCGAGGCGCAGGCGGGGGATAACTTAAACTACCCTATTTTTGGTTCGGAGTTCGGGAGTGCGAATGGTCGAGTGAGAAGAGTGTCGGTTGCTCGTCTACGAAGGACAGTGATCCCGATAATCAGATGTGTGACGGGAAACCCAAGGGCGAACCTACATCTAGCTCGACACAGTGCTGGCAATGTGGTTGCAGCTTGTCTCTTTGATGTTGATTTTATTGGCTTGCATAAGCTGGATGATGTAAGTCTGGCTCAGGCGAGGGCGCTATTGTTAGGTCGGATTGAAGTCACCCGAAGAGCCTTGCCAGCTGTTGAGCGATACCTTGGCCACGCAGGTGCAGGAACAACGCAGGAGTACTATCTGCATTTGCTCGACATTTGGGCGAACCAGCTTAATAGTATCGCGCCGACTGAAAAGCTACGGGCTATTGATGGGCTAAAAAATCTTGATGACGCGCCAAGATACTGTGCAGTGCTGACGAGAGATCGAATAAATAGTCCCGACCGCCGGCTTTCCGTTGCAGACGGATTAATGTACTTACGGCTTCGGGCGCGAGGGTTCGCCTGTGAGGAAGCGGTGAATGCTTTGGATTTTGATGAAACGGCAGCCAAGCTGATTGACGAAAGACTTGAGCTTGTAGCGAATAAGTTTCGATTTAGTGTTTCCTCACGTGACTTGCCTTTATCCAGATCAATAAATCATCCGTCTCTTTGTAAATTAATTGCGCGTATCAGTGATAGAGGCTGGAATGAGTGGATTGAGTGGGCGGGGATACGGAGCAAAGCTGCGGCGATGCCTTCTGGCCAAAGCTCGCTATATTTGAAAGCTACAACCTCGAGGCAGCTTGTGCTGTGGAGTGCGGCGGATCTCGAGTCGATTAAAAGACATCTGGACTGGTGGGGGATTGGGAGCGAGCAACTGCTTGTCGTGCACTCGACGAAGTGTGGCGAAAAATTATTGAGCGCGGCAGAAGCGATTGGGTTTAAGGTGAAAGATGCGAGAAAATCCAATCCTCCAGTTCAGATTGATGCAGTTAGAACTGGAGAGAGTGGAGAGTTTCTAGTGGACCAAAGAATCGCGTTTCTAATCCGTGAGACGGATCATACAATCCGTCATGCGGCTGAGTTTCTGACGTCAATAGTGGTTGGTGAGGTTATGGCCTCACTTCACCATCAAAGCTAACCGACCTGATGGTTTTTCCATCATCAGTCAATGTTTCTTTTACGAGGAAATGATGAGCTTTTTGGCTCTTTAATTCGTTCGCGAATTCCGAGAAAAGCTCGCGATTGCCATAGTAGCCGTCTACTACGTCTCCGTTTTCGCAAATTAATCTTAGTGTGAATTTGCTGTAACTCAGTTCGTCAATAACGGCATTGACGTAGATATCCCTGTCGGTGCCGACAACCGCGCGTGTGTGCTTTCGGGTTTTTCCGGCTAGTGCGGAAATTTGCTGAGTCTGCTCGTCGAGAATGGCAACGGGGTGAGTGATTTTGGCGCCGATTGTGGCCGAAGTACGCGTTGATCCTTGCTTGACTGCCAACTCTTCAGTTTCAGTAAGGGTGATTTTTTCAGGAGCGTCGTCGTATAAATCATCTGTTTCTGAGCGGTGGCAAGATGATTTAAGTATGCGAGCAGAAAGGGCTCGACAAAGCTTTTTTATAGCGCCTGCTTTGTCTGAGTCCAGAGCTACTCGAGAGTATAAGTGTATGGAAGGACTTATTGTTTGGCTAGCGGCGTCTAGGTGCAAGGTTTCAATTGCATCGATTTCCTCTTCGGAGATTATATTTGCGGATGCTATTGTTTCCACTATTCCGTCTGAGATTGCCCGAAGGTTTCGCCATTCAATTCCTGCGAAATTTCCGGATATTATATGGCTGTCAATTCGCCGAGCGAAAATCGCAGTCTTTTGCTGAACGATTAGGATTGGTTTGGGGCTTACGTCGGCTGTTGGGTTGTCGAATGTGGGGGGGTGGGTGTTGGGCATTGATGTCACCGATTGATTAATATGCGATGACCCATCATGCCATGCTTGCATGCGTGGTTTGTTTTTAGTCAGCGCTACTTTGTGCGCGTCTAAAAACGAAAAAAGTTCATGCAGTTTATTATAATAGTCAGACGAGTCGACGATTTGAGCTGCCCCCGAATTGCGTCTTTCAGCGTGGATCCCTCCTGCCAGGGTAATCGCACCTTCATGTCATGAAGCCGAGTAATTCAGCGCGGAACGTATCGGAAGT
>CAYTSJ010000108.1:0-2621 GCA_964440385.1 uncultured Pusillimonas sp.
GTTGCATTGGCCAAGCCTGAGACGGCCAACAGGCCAGCAACGATGGCACTGCGAACAAAGGGATTCAGGAAGATAGATTGACGCATGTTGAACTCCAAGAGTTAGTAATGCAGTTGTAAATAACAATGATTCTCATCAAGAATAACATAATTCATGATTGATCTGTAGCCAATTTCACAGAGCGGTGTTCAATAAAAGTTCGCCCAGCATTCGAAGGGCTTTCTGCAATTTTGTCAGCGTAGCAGGATTGTTTTTAAGTCAACCCGTACAGCAGTGCTTTAGCACGAGACCGCATGTCTAAATAGCTGTTTATGATAAGAATATTGGGGATGCAACGCTTTCTAATCTGTTAAAGTTTCGCCCATTCAAAGCGAATAGCGCTTCAATTTGCACCTTATTTCTACCCACGGAACACCATGGCCGCCTTTAACACCGAAAAAGTACTCAGCGTTCACCACTGGAACGAGACCCTGTTTTCGTTCACCACCACGCGCGATGCCGCACTAAGGTTTCATAATGGGCACTTTGTCATGATCGGTCTTGAAGTCGATGGCAAACCCCTGATGCGCGCCTACAGTATTGCCAGCGCCAACTATGAAGAGCATCTGGAATTCCTCAGTATCAAGGTGCAGAATGGCCCGCTGACATCACGTCTGCAACATCTGAAAGTGGGTGATGAAATTCTGGTCAGTAAAAAACCGGTAGGTACATTGGTTGCTGACGACCTGAAGCCCGGCAAACACCTTTTCCTGTTTGGTACCGGTACGGGTCTGGCACCTTTCATGAGCATCATCAAAGACCCTGAAGTTTACGAACGCTTCGAGAAAGTAATTCTTGTGCACGGGGTACGCCTGGTGAGTGAATTAGCCTATTCAGACTTTATCCAGAACGAATTGCCCAATAATGAGTTTTTCGGCGACATTGTTCGTGAAAAGCTGATTTACTACCCGACTGTGACGCGAGAACCGTATCGAAACACGGGTCGGGTCACCGATTTGATCGAAAACGGCAAGCTGTGTGCAGATATCGGCCTGCCACCCCTGAATCCTGAAACTGACCGTGCCATGTTGTGCGGAAGTCCCGGTCTGCTGGAAGACCTGTGCAAGATTCTTGATGCGCGTGGCTTTGTCGTTTCACCCGGTGTGGGCGAACCTGGCGACTATGTGATCGAGCGCGCCTTTGTTGAAAAGTAAGGGCAAACGGGCAGGTCATTGTGATCTGGACTTGTTAATGTTGGCTATAGATGTATAAACTCTGATAGTTATTTTTGGAACTTCCCGAGATTCATCATGGCAAAACACGTTGTTCAAACCGATGCCGCGCCCGCCGCTGTGGGCCCCTATTCACAGGCCATTGTCTCTGACGGTGGCAAAACGGTATACCTTTCAGGTCAAATTGGCCTTGAACCCGGTACCGGGGAACTGGTGTCCGAGAATTTTGAAGGCCAGGTCCGTCAGGCGTTTGCAAACATGCAGGCCGTCATTGAGGCGGCGGGGGGTTCTCTCGGTTCTATTGTCAAGCTAACGCTCTTTCTGACTGATATCTCCAAATTTTCCAGCGCCAACGCCATCATGGCCGACATTATTCCCCAGCCTTATCCAGCGCGATCAACGGTGGGGGTGGCCAGTCTGCCTAAAGGGGCGCAGTTCGAGGTTGAAGCCATCATTGTTGTCTGACCCACGATGGGGCAGGGCAGCGCATCACCCTCCAGTATCACTTCAGCCACCGAACGTCGGTTGCAGCGCCTGGGCTTGAACTCGCCCCAGGACTGCATTGTTCATCTGCCGATTCGCTACGAAGACGAAACCCGCCTGGTACCCATAGGGGCTGTTTTGCCAGGCCAGGCGGTTCAGATTGAAGGCGTTGTCACTCATAGCGAAGTTCAACTTAGACCGCGTCGCCAACTGCTGGCGACACTTTCTGATGACACCGGTCGAATTAGTCTGCGCTGGTTGCATTTTTATCCGAATCAACAAAAGCAGGTCACAAAAGGGCGCCTGATTCGTGTTCGAGGCGAGATCCGCTCCGGATTTTCTGGCCCTGAAATTGTCCATCCTAAAATCACTGGTGCAGGCGGCCCCTTGGCGGCTGCGCTAACGCCGGTTTATCCGACCACCGAGGGCCTGACGCAACCGGCACTGCGCAAACTGATTGATCGCGCTCTTGAAGTGGCTGACTTATCAGATACCTTACCTGAAGAGGTTCGTGGCCGTTTCGGATTGATCCCTTTTGCCAAAGCCATACGGGCCTTGCATCATCCGCCGCCGGATGTCTCGGCGACCGACTTGCTTGAAAAAGAGCACCCGGCATGGCGCCGCATCAAGTTCGATGAACTGCTGGCGCAGCAATTGTGCCTGGCCTGTGCTCGCGCACAACGGCTTTCACAAAAAGCCCATGCGCTCAAACCGGTTTCAGATCAACTATCAAAGGCATTGATCAAACATTTGCCATTTGCGTTGACTCACGCCCAGCAAAGGGTGGTTAACGAGATCCTGCATGATTTAAAGCGTGATTTCCCCATGCACCGCTTGTTGCAGGGGGATGTAGGCAGCGGCAAAACTGTTGTTGCTGCTGTTGCCGCTGTCCATGCGATTTCGGCCGGTGCCCAGGTGGCGATCATG
>CAYTSJ010000108.1:2631-6558 GCA_964440385.1 uncultured Pusillimonas sp.
CCGACAGAAATTCTGGCTGAGCAACACTTCCAGAAAATGGTCGATTGGTTATCGCCTATGGGCATTAAAACGGTTTGGTTGACGGGTAGTCTTTCAACCAAAACCCGGCGTGAAGCCATGCAGGCGATCACATCAGGCGAGGCGCATCTGGTCGTGGGTACCCAGGCGCTCATCCAGGACAAGGTTGAGTTCTCCAACCTGGGTTTGATCATTCTTGATGAGCAACACCGGTTTGGCGTGGGCCAACGTCTCGAGTTAAGTCGCAAGGGTGAAGCAGTTGACGATGCGCACAGTGTTATTCCGCACCAGCTCAACATGAGTGCCACACCTATCCCCAGAACGCTGGCCATGACGTTTTTTGCTGATCTTGATGTGTCTGTCATTGATGAGCTACCGCCGGGTCGTCAAACCGTGTTGACCAAACTTCTGGCTGACACCCGGCGCCCTGAGTTGATGGCCCACATCGCTACCGAGGTGAGCAAAGGGCGGCAAGTTTACTGGGTGTGCCCGTTGGTTGAAGAAAGTGAAGCCTTGCAACTACAGACCGCCGTTGATACTCATCAACAATTGTCAGAGACTCTGGAAGGCTTACAAGTCGGACTGGTGCACGGCAAAATGAAACCCGCTGAAAAAGCGGAAGTCATGACTGCGTTTCGTGCCGGACAGATACAGGTGCTGGTGGCGACGACCGTGATTGAAGTGGGGGTTGACGTGCCCAACGCTTCACTGATGGTCATCGAGCATGCCGAACGTTTTGGCCTGGCCCAGCTGCACCAGTTGCGTGGCCGGGTAGGGCGGGGCAGCGCGCAATCGGTTTGTGTGCTGCTTTATCAAAACCCATTGTCTGCGATCGCACGCCAACGGCTGCGGGCGATGTATGAGACGACCGACGGGTTTGAAATTGCCCGCCGGGATCTTGAGTTGCGCGGTCCCGGTGAGTTCCTGGGCTTGCGCCAGTCAGGCGCCCGGATTTTACGTTTCGCCAGTCTCGATTCCGATGGCGAGCTCGTGGAACAGGCGCAGACTTTAGCGGCAGAATTACTGACCACGGCACCCCAGGTGGTTGATGCCCATCTGGCACGCTGGATGCGTGGCAAACAAGATTTATTACGAACCTGATTCATCCTGCAACGGAGCCGTAAAGGCTATGACTCTGACCGAACTTAAATACATCGTTGCCGTGGCGCGCGAGCGCCATTTTGGCCGGGCTGCTGACGCATGCTATGTCAGCCAGCCAACCCTGTCTGTGGCGATTCGCAAGCTTGAAGATGAATTGGGGGTCACCTTGTTCGAGCGTGGCGGCAATGAAATCACGGTGACCCCAATTGGGCAACGAATTATTACCCAGGCCCAACGGGTTCTCGAAGAGACCGCCAACCTGCGGGAAATTGCCCGTCAGGGCCACGACCCGCTGGCAGGCCCATTGCGTGTCGGGGTTATTTACACGATCGGGCCCTACCTGCTGCCACGTCTGGTTCCCGCCCAAATTCAGATCACCCCGCAGATGCCCCTGATTCTGCAGGAAAACTTTACGACGCGATTACTTGAACTATTGCGTCAGGGTGAAATTGACTGCGCTATCATGGCCTTGCCGTTCCCTGACGCAGGCCTTGAGGTATTTCCGTTGTATGACGAACCTTTCGTAGTCGCAGTCCCGCGCAAACACCCGTGGGCCAGCCGGGCATCGATCAGCAGCGCCGAACTCAAAAGCGAGACTATGCTGCTGTTGGGAACGGGTCATTGTTTTCGGGATCAGGTCCTTGAAGTCTGCCCCGAGCTTGCTCGTTTTTCAGCCAGTAATGACGGCATCCAGCGCAGTTTCGAAGGGTCATCACTGGAAACAATAAGGCATATGGTGGCCGCAGGGATTGGTATTACCGTTTTACCGGTGAGTTCCTTGCCCACCTCCGGGGCTCCCGATGACCTGCTGGCCTACATACCGTTTACCAGGCCCGTACCCGATCGTCGAGTCGTCATGGCGTGGCGCAAAAGTTTTCCACGCCGCGAAGCCATGCTGGCCTTGATCAAGGCCGTACAAGCCTGCAATTTGCCTGGCGTTATTTATCTGGATGAACACCCTCCCGTGATATCCTTGCCCGCCTGAACCAAGCCGCATTGATGCGTGTGTGGTCTCTGTTTTCTGTTCGCATTCCTTAATCAACCAACGTTCATTATTCTTCATGTCAACAAATTACGAACTTTCCCTGGCTTTTATTGGTGGCGGAAATATGGCTTCAGCGTTGGGTGCCGGCCTCATTGGCAAACGCTGCGGTGCCTCCGATGTTCATGTCGTTGATATTGATGCTGCAACCTTGTCGCGGTGGTCGTCCCAGGGCGTCAGTACAGCGGCAGGGCCTGATGCAACCCTGGGCACCCGCAAGATCTGGATTTTTGCCGTCAAACCGCAAGTCATGAAAGAAACGGTGGCCGCGTGTCGGCCTTTCTTGACACCCGATACGCTGGTCATCAGCATTGCCGCAGGCATTGACAGCCAGACCTTGTCACGCTGGCTGGGGTCAGACAATGTGCCATTTACCCGCCTGGTTCGTTGCATGCCAAATACGCCTTCATTGGTCAAAGCAGGTATTTCCGGTCTGATGGCCCTTGAGGGGGTTTCCGCCGATGACAAGGCCGTGGCCCAGCAACTTCTCAAAGCGGTTGGTGAGGTTGTCTGGGTCGATAACGATGAACAGATCGATGCCGTGACCGCCCTTTCAGGCAGTGGCCCGGCGTATGTCTTTTTGTTCATTGAATCACTGATCGCTGGCGGGATGAAACTGGGGTTGTCCGCCGGGCAGTCGCGTGCGTTGGCCCTGGCTACACTGAACGGTTCTACCCAATTGGCCAGCCTGTCACCTGAATCTCCTTCCACCTTGCGCGAGCGGGTAACATCAAAAGGGGGAACCACCGCGGCGGCTTTAGCGGTATTTGAGCAACATCAATTTACACAACTTGTTCATGAAGCGATGCAAGCGGCTTATAATCGCGCCTCCGAGCTCGCCATAGAATTTTCCAAATGAAATCGACTATTTATGTACCCATGTCGGTACTTCAGGCCATGGTTGCCATTCTCGCAATGACTGTTGTCGTTGTTGGTTCCAACGTCCTGGTTCAATATCCGATCAACCAATGGTTGACCTGGGGTGCCGTTTCCTATCCGGTGGCATTTCTGGTGGCTGATCTGATCAACCGCCGCTTTGGTCCATCCGCGGCACGGCGTGTTGTGGCCATCGGTTTCGTCGTTGCCGTGGTTTTTTCGGTCTGGGTGGCAACGCCTCGTATTGCAATGGCTTCAGGCCTGGCGTTTTTATTTGCCCAGTTGCTTGATATTTATGTTTTCGATCGCCTGCGCTACCAGACCTGGTGGCGAGCCCCCCTTATCGGTGGCGTTCTGGCTGCAACCCTCGATACCTTCATGTTCTTCGGCCTTGCTTTTGCAGGTACGGGAATTGACTGGATGTCTCTGGTTGTCGGTGACCTGGCTGTGAAGCTGGCCGTCAGCCTGTTTTTACTGGCCCCTTTCAGGGCGCTCATGTGGAATCTGGCCCGTCCGCAAACACACACTAACGGTGCAGCAACGCTATAACACAGCCATCTGCCACCCTAAACACAAAAGCCTGAATTCGCATTGCCCGAATTCAGGCTTTTTTGCAAGAACAGCACCCGGGTGGATACATCACCCAGGTGCCAAGCCGGGTTTAACGACCTTCTTGCTGACGCTTGTGAGCCTGCTGGACTGCAGGGTCATTGGCCATGACATTAAAGAAGCGTTGCAGGTTCTTGAACTGGTCAGTATTGACTTGCTTGAATTTAGTCCAGGTCAGGATGGTGTAGAGATAAGGGTCGGCAATCGAACGCTTGCCTGTCAGGTAATCTTTACCTTCAAGTTGCTTGTCGGCGACATCAAAATAGAACAGGACTTTTTCT
>CAYTSJ010000109.1:0-6511 GCA_964440385.1 uncultured Pusillimonas sp.
GGTATTTTGCTGGCAGTGGCCCGGATCTCGGGTGAAACGGCCCCGCTCCTGTTTACCGCGTTGAACAACCAGTTCATGTCCTGGAACATGAATGCCCCCATGGCGAATCTGCCGGTTGTTATTTTCCAGTTTGCGGCAAGCCCGTTCTCTGACTGGAACGATCTGGCCTGGGCTGGTGCTGTCCTAATTACCTTGTTCGTTCTGGGTGTCAATATTCTTGCGCGTGCGCTTTTCCGGAAATAAATCATGACGACTACTACTACCAACGAGCGCGTCAAGCTCGAAGTCAAAGACCTGAACTTTTATTACGGCAAATTTCACGCCATTCGTAACGTGAATATGTCAATCAAGGAAAACAAAGTCACTGCGTTCATTGGGCCGTCGGGCTGTGGCAAGTCGACGTTGCTTCGCACGTTCAACCGCATGTTTGAACTGTATCCCGGTCAGCGTGCCGAGGGTCAGATTCTGCTTGATGGTCAGGATGTGCTGACATCAAAGCTTGATATTTCCTTGATCCGTGCCAAGATCGGCATGGTGTTCCAGAAACCGACACCATTCCCCATGAGCATTTACGACAACATCGCCTTTGGTGTTCGTTTGTTTGAAAAGCTCAGCAAGGGCGAGATGGATGAACGCGTTGAATGGGCCTTGAGTAAAGCGGCCTTGTGGAACGAAGTCAAAGATAAACTGCATCAGAACGGCAACAGCTTGTCGGGTGGTCAGCAGCAGCGTCTTTGCATTGCGCGCGGCGTCGCCATTAAACCTGAAGTGTTGTTGCTTGATGAGCCTTGCTCTGCGCTCGACCCGATTTCGACTGCCAAGGTTGAAGAGTTGATCACCGAGCTCAAGAACGACTACACGGTTGTGATCGTGACGCACAACATGCAGCAAGCGGCGCGCTGTTCAGATTACACCGCGTACATGTATCTGGGTGAACTGATGGAGTTTGGCGAAACCGACAGTATTTTTGTTAAGCCAACCCGCAAGGAAACCGAAGACTACATCACAGGGCGTTTCGGTTGATGCTTGTGCTGTACCTGGCTTAAGCATCAAGCCACATCTGTTCTGTTGTTTTAAAAAAGGGAAGCTGAACCCCGGGGTTCAGCTTCCCTTTTTGTATGGCCAGGTCAGTTGACCTGACCTTAACGGTTTTGCCCTCTGAAAGCCCAGCCTGTGAAGCGTTTTTCGACCAGTGCCGTGACTGCATAAAGCAAAATACCCAGAAAGGCGAGTACCAGTAAACCGGCAAATACGATTTGTACCTGGAAGGCGGCCTGGGCGTCGAGCATCAGCTTGCCTATGCCTTTGTTGGCTCCCACGGTTTCTGAGACAACGGCCCCCACAAAAGCCAGGGTAATGGCCACCTTGAGTGAGCCAAAAAAATAGGGCAGGGCACCGGGGATGCCGACCTTTCGCATGATGTCGAGTTTGGAGGCGCCCAAGGCCCTCAAGACATCTTCAAGCTCCGGGTTGGTGGTTGCCAGACCGGTGGCGACGTTAACCACAATCGGAAAGAACGAAATCAGGAAGGCGGTAATAATTGCGGGGACTTCGCCCAAGCCAAACCACAGAATAAGAATAGGTACAACGGCTACTTTGGGTACCGAGTTGAAACCGACCAGCACCGGGTAAATAGCCGAATAGATATTTCTGTGCCAGCCGACGGCAATCCCTAAAAAAAGGCCCCCTGCAGTAGCCAGCAAAAAACCGGCCAGGGTTGTCCAAAGGGTTACCCATGAGTTTTCGGCAATAGGCACGCGATACTGCCAAAGAGCCCCGAAAACGTCTGACGGGGCAGGCAAAATGGTCAGGGGCAATTGAAATATCGTGCAGACCAGTTGCCAGACAATCAATAAAATGAGGGTGAAGGCAAGTGGCGGAATGACATTTTGCAGGATTTCTTTGCGTTGCATTTAATGTTTCCCCCCGATCATGGATCGCAATTCCTGGACAATGTCCTGGAATTCTTGTGTGTAGGTCACGTCAAGGTCACGCGGACGTGGAATGCTGACCTTACACTTTTTCACAACCTTGCCGGGGCGGTCGGACATGACATACACCGTATCAGCCAGAAAGACGGCTTCGCGCAGATCGTGTGTGACCAGCATGACAGTCACATTGCGCTCGGCCTGGATGTCACGCAGGGTACACCAGAGCTCTTCACGGGTGAATGCATCGAGTGCACCGAAAGGTTCGTCGAGCATGAGGATTTCGGGCTCGTGAATGAGAGCGCGACAAATGGATGCCCGTTGCTGCATACCCCCTGACAGTTGCCAGGGGAATTTCTCGGTGAATCCCTGAAGCCCTACCGAGTGCAGCAACGCCTCGGCCTTGTGTTTGTATTCAGCGCGGTTGGTCGAGATTTTGCTACGATAAGGTTGAACAATTTCGAGTGGCAGCAAGATGTTATCGACGCAGGTGCGCCAAGGCAACAGGTTACTGGCCTGAAAGGCCATGCCGACAGACTTGAGCGGGCCGCTAACAGGCTTGCCTTCGACGGTCAGTTTGCCGGTTAGCGGTGCGTGCAGCCCCGATATGAGTTTCATGAGCGAGCTCTTGCCGCACCCCGAGGGGCCAACGACAGCAATGAACTCGCCTTTTTCAATGGACAACGTAACGTCTTGAATAGCCAGGAAAGCAGCATTGCCTTTGCCGTAGGCCATTGACACGTAGTCGAGCTCAACCAGCGTTCCGGTCATAAGAACTCCTTAGGGGCAATGTGCGTTCACTTGGCGGCGCGTTGTTCTGCAGGAGGCAAGAATTCGGCAGTGAAGATATCGGCAGGTTTAGGCTTGTTGGTGAACTTGAAGGTCAGCCCGATTTGATCGATGGCTTTTTCAAGTCGCGCCATGTCAACGGCCCCCAAACCATTCTTCAATACATCAGGAGTGACAAAGTTACGTTCAAGCGACATTTTGAGACGTTGCAGTTCGACATCCCGGTTGGCGATGGCATTGCGTTTCATGAGCGAGTCGATCGCAGTCTCGGGGTTTTTGATCGTTTCTTGAATGCCTTTGATGGTCGCCTTGATGAAGCCTTCAACCGCTTTCGGGTTGTTCTTTGCAAAATCAGGGTTGGCCATGATGGCGTTGCCGTAAAGATCAACACCGAAATCACGCATGAGCAAGACGACGATATCTTCGTCTTTGATGCCATTGGCTTTCAGATTCATGTAGGACGAAAACCAGAAGCCCGTAATGGCATCAACCTTGCCCTGCGCCAGCATAGGCTCGCGTACCGGAAAGCCGACGTTTTCGACCTTGACTTTGGAAGCGTCAATGGCGTTGGCCGCTACAAAAATAGGCCACTGGGCGTAGGCGCCATCAGGGGCGGGTGCGCCCAGCACTTTACCTTCAAGGTCTTTGGGTTTGGCAATACCTTTGCTTTTGAGCGTTACGATCGAAAACGCCGGTGCGTCGTAAACCATCATGACGGCTTTGACCGGTGGATTCTGGGTGTTATCGCGATATTTCACCAGTGAGTTGATGTCGGCAAACCCCATTTGATAGGTGCCGGTAGCGACACGGTTAATTGGTTCTACCGAACTGGCGCCGGGGTCGATCGTGACATCAAGCCCTTCGGCCTTGTAGTAACCCTTGTCAAGTGCCACGAAATAAGGGGCTGCGGGGCCTTCGAAGCGCCAGTCAAGCGCAAAGCGCACAGCAGTCTGGGCTAGGGCAGCACTGGAACTGAAAGCAATCAGTGCAGAAACAACACACTTTGAAATGCGCATAATTCTCTCCGATGGTTAAACGCATGCGATACGGGCGATGCGTGACAGAGCATGGAACGGTGGGGTGAGACCTGCACTAGACTTCAGGGTAATAACCTGCTCAGGAAGGGTGAATGGCTTGTTCAATAGTATTCAAATGCTACGAGTTAGTGTTCTAGTACTTACCCGATAAAACAGATGATTTAGGGCGTAAATGTCAGACAATAGCGGGAATTAAAGCGAGTGTTTTCTTGGGATCCATCAGGATTGCCAATCCCGCGGGGGTTGGTCATGATCCGGGACCAGTGTTGTGCTGATCCAAGGCGGTAGTCAAAAGAATCATGGGTATGGCCATGGATGCAGAGCGCCGGGGGGGAATCCAGCAAAAGACCCGTCAGATCGCTGACGATGCCGCCGTTGGTTACCAGCCCCAGGTCTTTGGGTAGCACAGAGCGCCATGAAATCCCATGGTGGGTGACCAGAATGGTAGGGCGGCCACTGTGTTCAAGCGCTGGTAATGCTTCGGCAAGCCAATGACGAGTCGTTTGATGCGCCCGATATTGATGGTCTGGTGTCAGTGGGACGGGTGAAGAGTCTGGCTCTTTGGCTGGATCATGAAAAAGTGTATTTTGAAAATCAGGCAAGTACGTCAGGCAGGCCTGAATGCACCTGGCGTCGTAGTTGTTGAAGTCAGTCCACAAGGTAGCGCCAGCAAAGTTGACGCCATCAAGAACGACATGGGTTTTCTCAAGAATGTGCAGGTTGGCGGGCAGGTCCCATTGCTTCAGTCTTTCGAGGCTCTCCGGGAACGTGCCCCCGTAATATTCGTGGTTTCCCATGACATACACAATGTGTCTGAAGCGGGCGCAAGCCTCTAGCAAGAAGGGTTCAAGAATGTTGCGCTGGTTGATTTGCCCAATGTCGCCAGCCAGGATTAACGTCGTTTCATCGTCATCGGGTAGTTTCGGGAGAGTAAACGGACAGGTCTCCAGGTGAAGATCCGAAAGAATACGAATTTTCATGACAGCCTCCGATACGGAAAGGGGTGGGTGTCAGGTCAAGGTGAGACATTTTGATTGAAGAACGTTTGACGAAGCTGCGAGGCCGCTGACCGCAAAATGAATGTGTCGGCACCCAGTGCCATAAAACTTGCGCCATTGGTGCCATATGCGGCCGCATGTTCAAGGTTTGAGCAGAATATCCCGGCGGCTTTACCTGTGGCACGAGTGCGTCGTAAAGCATCATGAATGGCGGCAGTGACTTCGGGGTGGTGGGTGTTTCCAAGGTGACCCATCTCGGCAGCCAGGTCGCCGGGGCCAATGAAAACGGCATCGACACCAGGTACGGCGCAGATGGCCTCCAGGTTATTCAAACCTTCAAGTGACTCTATCTGTACAACCAGACACAGGCGGTTTGCCACGTCTGCAAAATAATTTTCAACGGCATTCCATCGTGCACCCCGCTCGAGTCCGGTACCAACCCCGCGTGTTCCTAAAGGCGGGTAATGCATCGCCTTGACAATGGCTTCAGCTTGTTTTGCAGTATCGACCATGGGAAGCATGAGGCTATGTACCCCGATACCCAGCAACTGACGAATAAGATTTGGGTCGTGACTGACGGGTCTGACAAGGCAATGAACAGGATAAGCGGAAACGGCTTGTAATTGTGCCTGTATTGAGGGTAAGTCGTACAGGCCGTGTTCACAATCAATTAACAAGAAATCAAAACCGCACGTGGCAAGAATTTCGGCGCTGATCGCCGAGTTGAGGCCCATAAACACGCCGCACTGTTGTCCGTGTCGGGATAAGGCAAGCTTGAAGGAGTTTTGAGTTAGTTGCATAGCAAAAAATGGAAGTGTGGGGTCCGGGTTTTCCGGAAAGCGTCGGAGATGCAGGAAAGTCCGTTTGTCATGTGGCGCTGATTTTTTGTGAGCCTTTGCCTGTTTTAATGCAGTGACCTAGATACAATCATCAGCTAATTACATAACCGCTTTGAATCAAATCGTTTACCGGAGACTCGCTTGTGATCAATCTTAACAAAGACACCATTACCCAAGCCGTCTTAAAGAGTTTTGAGGGTACGCCCGATGCGCGTTTGAAAGAAATAATGAGCAGTCTGGTTCGGCACCTTCATGACTTCGCCCGTGAAGTCAAGCTGACTGAAGAAGAGTGGTTCAAAGGCATTGATTTCATTACCCGTTGTGGTCACATTACTGACGATAGCCGGCAAGAATTCATTCTGTTGTCTGACGTGTTGGGGCTGTCGATGTTGACGGTTGCCATGAATAATGACAAACCGGCCGCGTGTACAGAAGCTACTGTATTTGGCCCCTTTCACGTTGAGGGCGCGCCTGAATATGCACTGGGCAGCGATATTGCCAATGGTGCTGAAGGTACGCCGTGCACGGTACGTGGTACTGTCAAAGGCATTGACGGCAAACCTGTTGCCAACGCCATGCTTGACGTCTGGCAGTCCGATGAACACGGTTTATATGATGTTCAGAAGCCTGAGCTTTCTGAAGCGCAGGCGCGTGGCATTGTTCATACTGACGCTGAAGGACGCTATACCTTCAATTCGATTCTGGCAGTGCCGTACCCGATTCCGCATGATGGCCCTGTCGGTCAGATGTTGGAAGCGACCGGTCGTCATCCGTGGCGTCCTGCGCACCTGCATTTCCTGATCAAGGCCGATGGCTACGAGACCTTGATTACCCATATTTTCCGTAAAGACAGTTCGTATATTGATTCTGATGCCGTTTTTGCGGTTCGGTCGTCATTGGTGACCGATTGGGTTGAGCAG
>CAYTSJ010000110.1:0-6510 GCA_964440385.1 uncultured Pusillimonas sp.
GTCTGTTTAAAACCTCTTTACTTGCGGCCTCAATTGGTCTGGCCATGGCGTCTGGTCCCGCGCTTGCCGACATCAAGATCGGCGTTGTGTTGTCATTGACAGGCCCGGCTTCAGGTCTTGGCATTCCGGTCAACACCGGCTTTGCGCTTTGGCCCGACAAAATCAACGGTGAAAAAGTCACCCTGATCACGCTTGACGATGGCAGTGACCCTGCACGCGCCCAAAAGAACGTAGAGAAACTGGTTAGCGAAGACAAGGTTGACCTGATCATCGGCTCGAGCACCACCACACCGGCCATTGCCATGGGTGAAGTGGCGGCTAACGCCAAAACCGTTCAACTGGCTGCTGCCCCTGCCGAATTCCCTGAAGGCAAAGGCTCATGGACATTCCGTTTGCCTCAATCAACGGGCGTTATGGCTGGCGGCGTGATTGATCACATGAAAGCCAAGGGCGTCAAAAACTTCGCGTTCATTGGCTATGGCGATGCTTACGGCGACCTGTGGCTGCGCGACTTGAGCAAACGCGCTAAAGACGCCGGCATCGAAATCACCACCGCCGAACGCTACGCTCGCGCCGATACCAGTGTTACCGCCCAGGCCTTGAAAGCCATCGGTACCAACCCGCAAGCCATTCTTATCGTGGCTTCGGGCAGTGGCGCCGCCATGCCCCACACTACCTTGGTTGACCGCGGTTACAAAGGCAAAATTTATCAAACACACAGCGCCGCTTCGCGCGACCTGATCCGTTTGGGCGGCAAGGCTGTTGAAGGCTCGTTTGTGGTGTCAGGTCTGGCGGTGTTGCCCGAAGGCCTGCCTTCCGATCATCCCTCCAAGAAAATCGCCACTGACTTTGTCAACGCGTATGAAGCAAAATACGGCCCGGGTACCCGTAACCAGTTTGCCGCCCACGCCTACGACGCTTATCTGGTTCTGAACAAGGTCATCCCAGTAGCCATGCAAAAAGCCAAGCCGGGTACTGAAGAGTTCCGCGTCGCGCTGAAAGATGCCCTTGAAAACTCGGGCAGCATCCCGGTCACCCAAGGTGTACTCAACTACACCAAAGATGACCACTTTGGTTTTGACAACAAAGCACAAATGATGCTGACGATCAAAGACGGTGCTTTTGCCGCAGCCCAGTAATCCCTGGTCTCAAACGGGTGCAAGGCTTATCAAGCCTGCACCCGTTTTTTTTCGTAGTCATTGAGGTTATGGACCAGCGCGGTAATGTAGGCGGTGAAAATCGGGAAAGTTGTCATACCGACCACAGCCAAAACTGCCGTACATATTTTCCCGATCGTTGTCACCGGAATGATATTTGACCCCACTGTGGTCACCGTCATAGACGCCCACCACAGCGCATCGGCATACGACTTGACCAACGGATTTACACCCGCTTCAAAGACATAAAAAATCAGGGTCTGGAAGTAGCTGATGGAAAAAAACAGGGCCAAATACACAATAAAAAGCCCGGAAATCCGGTTACGTACAAGCATTCTGACCAGAACGGCCAAAGCCACCCCGCCACGTAAAATCGGCAGAAAATGAACGACATACAGCGCTTCGCTGGAAAGGTCGTACGTAAATCGGTGAATAAGCCAGGCATAGGGCACCGACAACAAAATGAGCACGAAGTTGCGGGCAAAAAAACGTAGCCGGTTCGGCGCTACGATCAGCAGCAGGAAAAAGTCCAGCAAGAAATAAAGGCACACGCCCAGTTGAATGCGCGGATACACGGTATCGTCAGTAAACGCCGCATGAGTCAACGCCTCAAACGAAATACTGATGATCAAAACCAGCGACGCCAACACACCGAGAATATTCAGCGTCTTGGCCATGATACGTTTCCAGCGCGAATCAGGTAAGACCGTGGCGGGCGTAGTGCTCATAAAATGATCTCTGTCAGGCGAGAAAAAACCGTTGCTACAAAAAAACAGGCCCCGCCGCATTAAAGCGCCGGAGCCCACAGTGTAACCAGCGGAAAACGTTCGATAGATACAACTAGTTCAAGAATGTATTCTTGCGACTGGGTTCTGCCGGCTTGGACGGCGCTGCATTGTTTCGTGCAGGCTTGTTGGCCGATGGCTTGGCCGGTGCTGCCGCAGTGGCCTTACGCACGATGTAGCTCTGATCCGCCTCAAGGGTTCCCGAATCCATTTTCAAGGTAGAAAATTTCGGTTTCACGTCAACAATGGTGCCCTTGCCTGCTTCAACCTCAAGTGGCCCTAAAGATTCGCCGCTTTGCGGATCCATCAGGTCTTCGCCCATCATGAAGACTTCGTATTTCTCACCCTTCTGAAGGCTGCCTTCACCACGGTTCAAAATAGCCGTGCTGCCCCCCATGACCTTGACCACCCGAATCGGGTAAATACCCGCCACCATCCGGCCAATCAGGGTGTCTGCCGCACGTGCCACCATACCCGCCAAAGCACCGGAACCCACACTGCTGGCGCCCTGGAATGTGGCACCAAACTTTTCAGTGCCCGACCATTTGACCTTTCGGCTAACGAACTCGATCACCTCAAGTTTCAGAACCCCGCTGACAGCGCTTTTAACCAACACTTCGCCGGTCATGCGAATCGTTTCCTGCTGGTTGTTTGCGAGACTGAGGTTTTGAAACTGCACGACCACCAGGTAATCAGCGCCGGCCGCACGACCCAGACGCGCGACTTCAGCCTTGGCTGCATCATCACTTTCAACAAACGCAATCTCGCGATCGAAGGCTGCTTGCTTGTCACGACTCAAGACGTCAAAACGACGACTTGAAACCAACGCCTGCTCAACTTGCTGCACCAGCATGTCGCGATAGCGCTTGTCTTGGGATACGACAACTGCAGTGCGCCGTTCGCTGGGTGCCCCAATGGCGTTGTACTGCGCATAGCGAAGCGTCACGGTCGCTTCCCACCCCCCCGTTGGCATCGCCACCGCATGATCAACCGTGTACCCTGTAATGGGACTGTTCGAGGGCGAGTTGATTTGCTGCTGCACCTGTTTGTTGATGGAAGTCAGGAACAGGCTTTCATCCTGATTGTTCACCGAAGCCTCGGCAGAGACAGCGGCAATCTGGGTAGACGCCTGTAACTTGATTCCAAAGGCCTGACCTGCGGCCTGAACAATTGCCGACTGAATCGCTTCTTCACGGGTAAAACCGCTGGCTGTAGCGGTAGTCTGCGCCTCGGCAACTTGTGCCAGGGCTGACGACAAACCCGTCAGCAAAAGCATCACAGCCAAAAAAACAGAACGAATAAATGCAACCATGAAAATCTCCTGACAACTCGTGATGATCAGAAATCGTCAGGACGATTAATGGCTTTTGAACCACGGTTAACGGCGTTGGCATTGGCGGGCGCAGCGCCAGGTTGCCCGGCAGCGGACTGTCCGCGTCCTTGTGCATCAATGGCATTGGCGTTCGCCAGTTGCCCATATGTCCAGGTCACAACAGCCCCGACATGCACAATGTTGTTCTCGTCTGGATGCTCCCAACGATGGACTACCGAAGACCCGCGCAAATCGCCAGAAGCTGTGGCCTGCCCTGACTTCATAAATGTACTGAGCGTTTCACCCACATCTTGCCTGGATTTTTCAACGCCGGCCTGAGCCCCGTTTTCAAAATGGGTCACCTGGCTGACGATTTCTTCTTCCTCGGAACCCGTCAATGTCTTTTCTGCGATCTGTACATTGGTGTTCATGAACTCGACAATGCTGGCCTCGGCCAGATTCTGGGCGACCGACGTGGCATTTTGGGTCGATTGGAAAATACGCGCAGGCTTCCAGTCGGGAGAGACCGTCACGGAATAACGGCCATAGGACAGCAACATCGGCTGGCCTTTTTCGTCATAGCTGAACCTTAGACCGATCTCGTTAAGATAATCAGCATCTTCCTTGGGCAACAGTTCTGTCAGTTTCTTGGGCGTACCCGTCACATTCGAAGGACGCTTGCGAGCCATATCCATGGCAAACTGGCGGGTCTTTTCGGACTGCACCGCGATCACCCCGATCGACACCAGTTTCCCGGCCGAGGTCTCGGTGGTGAAGATGCGCGTCTGGACCGGCACCAACCCCTGCATATTGCGGAAGGCTGACTTCACCACTTCCTTCTTCAGGTTGTTTTTGTAGTTGGTGCGCTTTTGCTCAATGGACTGCTTCTGAACCTGGTCTGCGGGCACCCCCTGCTCGATCAGGGCCTTATCCAGCGTCTTGTCCATCAGGGTAATGGCCTTGTCCAGCATCGCTTCGAGACGGTTACCGCCCGCCTCACCCGCCTTTTGCAGCTCAACCGGGTCAAACTCATCTTTGTTGCTGGACGCGTTTTCGTAAATATCACGAATGGTACGTGTCGTCAGGCGGCCATAGTTCTGAAGAATGAAATCAGCCCGCATGTCGAACATGGCTTTTTCATAAGCCAGCGCCAGTTCTTTGCCAAAATTGGGGTCAAGCGGCCCAACGCGCACCGCGGCCTGGCCACTAAAGAAAGTACGACCCGCACTGGCCTGCCCTATCGGCTGAAACTTCTTTTCAAAATCTCGAACCCACTGCACAAAATTAACGGGTTTGATCTCGACATCGGCAGTCGCCGGGGTAGCCTGCTCAAGGATCACCTCGGGCGTGGTCACAAAACCCATAGCCAACTGTTGTTCCTGGGCGCTTGTCGTTGCACTGGTGAGCACAAGGGCTGCCACCAGCGCAGTCATTTTGATTTTCATGATGATGTACTTTGTGAAAAATTTGGAACCACTGGCTTCAGATTAAGCTGAAACCAGTGGTGTGATGCAACATGACAAAGCGGTCACGCCAAAGATAATTCGACTTACCAGGCAAACGACTTGTTAGAGCCGAGTTTTTCAATAGGAATAAATGCCTGGAAAATTTCAAGACCGGTATCACGCTCAACGACCCTGAAATCGAATTCGTATTCAAGCTGCTGTTTTGACTGGTCGGCACTGACAACGGTACGCTGGCGGATGCCGCCCAGCATTTCAAGATCAGGCGCAACGACGGTGCCTTGCTTGGCCGTGGTTGACTTGTCAAACATGGCGGAACGGCTTAGCTGACGTGAATCAGCCACAAAATCGGTGCGATCACGACCCGTAGCCCCGGTAAAAATGAACTGACCCGTTTTCGTCATGGCCCGTTTCATGCGTGAAGTCATGCTGGCCGTGTCGATGCGAAACGTCGTGTCATTCACAACCTCGCCCATTTGGACGACCCAGCGACCGCCGCCCGGTTTCTTTGAAAAGGACGACTCAAGAAACTCTTGAACGGCCTTGTTGGCAGCATATTCGAAGTCGACACTTTGCAAGCCCATGGCCACAAACGCTTTTTCACCCGTTGTGCTTAAGCCGGCATTGGGATTGGAACTGACGGGCATGGTTTCACAACCTGCAAGCGCAGCAGTAGCCAAAACAATAGCGAAAGTTTTTTTAATCATTGTCGGTAAGGATCCTGAACAGGGGTAGATTCAACATAAAAACGAACTTCTGCGGCGGCTGCATCGCGAGAAGGCGCAACCGATTGCTTAGTGACATGCTGATTAGGGTTGAGTACGAAACCATCACCAAGGTTCGACCCCATGGAAACGGGGCGACCACAGTCGTCAAACCACGACACCGTAAAGCGCACCTTAAGCGGATCACCCCCGAGGAAACGATCTGCGTAAGTGGCCGAGAAAGAAACCGCCTTCATGCCGTTATGCAACGTAATCAACTGGGTATTACTGATAAGCGAGCCTTTACTGCTGGCGTTATCGATAATTTTCAAAACCGGCTGGTCAATATTACGAAGCTCACACCGATAAACCGGCTCGGGCAGTTGCGCCAACACCATGGTTGGCGCATTCAAAAAGGCAGCAAACAGACCGGTAAGGGTAATGTGACGAAGTAAAGTCATAGCCCGGCTACCTGATCAACCGCAGGCAGCACCTGGGTATACACCGCGGGTTTTCCTGTAAGACTCGCAGCCTTGACCACCACCAGTACATTTTTGGCTTCGGGAAGGTCGATAGAGGCCAGGACCTCGCCTGCAGCACCCTTCAAATCAAGCGTATTGTTCTTTGGGCGATCAACGACGGCCATCTGGATGGTATTGGGCAAATTAACCCAGGCCCGGGTATCGGCTTTGGTCAGGGCATACTGCGCTGCACCCACGCCCAACTTGAGTACGCTGCCCAGCAAGCCGCCACCTGACTCTTTGTCAATTTGATTATTGATAACAGCCTGGGCTGCGGTTTTGATGACCGTAGAAATAACTGCCTTGGCTACTGTTCCGCTGTACGCCGCCTGGAACTCAAGACCGGCCAGTTCATTGATGTCAGTAAGCACTACCGTAGAAGGGTTTGCCTTGCCGGTATCGAGTTTTAGCCCCCCATGCGCAGGTTTACCGGCCTCGAAACGCGGCAGGGCAATACCTGTGTAGGTCACTTTGTCAGTCACAATAAACAAAGGCAAGTCGATGCGAAACTCGGAAAGCCCCGGACCCGTTCCATCTTCGTAAACCACAATGACCTTGCTATCAAGGG
>CAYTSJ010000111.1:0-6486 GCA_964440385.1 uncultured Pusillimonas sp.
GCCTGACATTGTGAGGACCGGAAACTGGAAAAATCGTGCTCGCCCAGCAAGCGAGCGGCAGCGCATTGCATCGCTGCAAGATCAAGCGGTTTGTAAACCCAACCCGCCCGCGACCGCGTCAGGGGAGATCGCACACGACTGTTACGCAACACATAAATGTAAGTTCGGGCCGTTGCTGAAAAACGCGCATGGAAATCATCGGCAACAGGGTGTGCCCATTGCACTGCAATCGACTCGGGTAACAATGTATTCAAGCCCCGAACCCAGGACTCCAGTTTTCGATCAACTTGGGTATCCAGGTGGACCACCTGGCCGACGGCGTGCACGCCGGCATCGGTGCGACCTGCACACACGGTTTCTAAAGACTCGGTGGTAAAACTGAACAAGGCTTTTTGCAGTTCATCCTGGACGGTTTGCCCGCCAGGCTGAGTTTGCCAGCCACGCCAAAGTGCGCCATCGTAGGCTAACCCTAAAGCAATACGAGACATGCAACTAGCGCGTCGCGTCGGAACCGCCCTTGGGGGGTTCGTCCAGATCAAGGTTAATGCCTTGCAGGCGTTCACGCACCATCTCTTCGGTAATGCCGCCCTGAGTGGCAGAACTGCCCCCCATTCGGCGCAAAAGCCAGACAATGAGCAATACCAATACGACGATACCGGAAATAACCGTCAACAAATGATCTTGAAACCAGGACACAAATGAAACACTCTTGGATGAAGTGGTGGATTTTTTTGCAGCAGCAGTTTCAGCCACTGAAGACGAAGCCGAAGGCGCTGTGACGGATAAACCTGGCAACGAACCGGCAGCACTTTGTTGACTGGTGGAAGTATTTTGACCCAGGGAGGGTGAAGCGGCGGAATTATCGCCAACGGATGAGCCCGATTGACCTGAACCGGAAGCGGCAGGCTCGGTGCTTTTGCCCTGGGACGCCTTGCCTTGCTCTGAGATTCTGTCAGAATCACTGCCTGTCAATGCGTCAACCGCCTTTTCGACGACGTCGGCCACGGCTTCGACGCTGTCAGAGGCAATTTCAGAGGCGACGGCCCCTTGTTGCTGCAGGGCCTGATTCAGGTCACGAACATTATCTTCAAGTGAAGCCAAACGCTGTTGAGCTTCTTCGGTATTTTTTTGCAGCGCCAAGGCATCATCGGCCGAGCCGCCAGCAGTATCAGAAGGGGCACCCGACAGTACCACTTTATCTTGACCAGAACCGGCCGTGGGCACTGTGGCAGCGGGAGCCGCTACCGAGACAGGGCCCTGGTCAGCCGAGCCTGGCTTGACCTCGGGGGGGTTAGCGGAAGCCACACGCTGACGATATTCTGCAAAGGCCTGAGCGTGTTGCTGAAACACACGACGTGCCTGTGCATCGGACAAGGCCGTAAGCGCTGCTTGATCTGGAACAACCAGCGTTGCACCAGCTTTGACAAGATTGACGTTATCGCGGATGAAGGCCGAAGGATTGGCCCTCTGAACCGCCACCATCCATTGATAAATGGACACACCCGGTGTGGCATGCTTGCGGGCTAACGAAAAAAGGGTATCGCCCTGCTGAACCGCAATGACGTTACCAGACGACTTGGTGCCAGGCGTGGCACCCGCACGGGCTGCACCCATGTCGCGATTGAACTGAGCCACGGCCGCAGAAGCCACTTGCATATCGGCCGGTGCCAGCACACTGACTTGATGCTGAACCAGTCCGGATGCCGAACGCACAACCAGCAGCAAATCGGCCACACCCGAAGCCAACGGTTGAGGGGAACTGATCGTAACGAGTTTTGACCCTGGCCTGACACCGTCGATAATGCCAACCTGCAAGGTCGACACATCGACCGGCGGAACCAGACCGGCGTCTTTCCAGGCGGGGGCCGGAGCAATGACAACCGAAAGAGATTCAGCTTCCTGCACCGACAAACCCAAGACCGGGGTCTGGACACGCAGCGGTTGCCCGACAGGGGACAACAACCGCGAATGCCCCAGACTCATCGCCTGCACTGCCGAAGTGAAACAAGTTGCTGCCATGACAACAGAAGTTGTCAAACCGGCAACAAAAGCTTTGGCCGTCAGACGATGAGTTTTTTTCATATTACAGCTCGCCCAGAGTAATGCGCAGCATGCGACGCAGAGGTTCGGCAGCACCCCACAGCAACTGGTCACCTACGGTGAAGGCGCTGAGGTATTGCGGACCCATGGACATCTTGCGCAGACGACCCACAGGAATATCAAGCGTGCCTGTTACGGCAACGGGGGTGAGCCCCTGCATGGTAGCTTCACGTTCGTTGGGGATGACCTTGGCCCATTTTGAACCTTGGGCGATGATGTCGGTAATTTCGTCCAGGGGAACATCACGCTTCAGGTGCAAGGTCAATGCCTGGCTATGGCAGCGCATGGCGCCGATACGGACGCACAAACCATCGATGCGGGTAGGCTCGGTACCGAACGCTTCACCACGACCGAGAATCTTGTTGGTTTCGGCTTCGCCTTTCCATTCTTCGCGTGACATGCCATTACCCAGGTCTTTATCGATCCAGGGGATAAGACTGCCCGCCAGTGGCACACCAAAGTGATCGCGAGGCAAGTTGGCATCTTTCTGGGTTTGCAAGACGCCACGGTCGATGTCAAGAATGGCCGAGGCGGGATCGTCGAGCAACGACTTGACTGACTGATTGATGATGCCGAACTGGGTGAGCAGTTCGCGCATGTGTTGCGCACCCCCGCCCGATGCCGCCTGGTAAGTCATGCTGGTCATCCAGTCGACCAGGTCATTGTTGAACAAGCCTGCCAGGCCCATCAACATGCAACTGACAGTGCAGTTACCACCCACAAAGTTCTTGATGCCGCGGTTCAAGGCCGCATCAATGACCGGGCGATTGACTGGATCAAGCACGATGATGGCGTCGTCTTTCATGCGCAATGTACTTGCCGCATCAATCCAGACGCCATTCCAGCCCGCCGCACGCAGCTTGGGATAAACCTCGGTGGTGTAATCACCGCCCTGCGCTGTCACGATGATGGGCAGCTTTTTCAGGGTTTCAATATCGTAGGCATTTTGCAAAGGGCCGGCACCATCGGCCCAGGCTGGCGCTTTCCCACCCGCATTACTGGTAGAAAAGAACACAGGCTGAAATAAAGAGAAGTCGTTCTCGTCGCGCATGCGCTGCATGAGCACCGAGCCCACCATGCCGCGCCAGCCGACCAAACCTACGGATTGAGTCATGAAAATTTACCTGAAAGTGAAATAAAAACGCTTTATTTTAGCGCCTTGAGTACCGCGTCACCCATTTCAGAGGTTGAAACGCGTGTCGTTCCCTCTTCGTAAATATCTGCGGTACGCAAACCCTGCTTGAGGACGGACTGAACAGCGGCTTCAATACGCTCGGCTTGTGCCGCTTCGTCGAGCGAATAACGCAGCATCATTGCAGCAGACAGCATCGTCGCCAGGGGGTTGGCCATGTTTTTACCGGCGATATCGGGCGCGGAACCGTGGCTGGGCTCATACAGCCCCTGCTTGTTGCTGTTCATCGAAGCCGAAGGCAACATACCGATGGAGCCCGTTAGCATCGAGGCCTCGTCCGACAAAATATCGCCAAACAGATTGCCGGTAACGATCACATCAAAGGATTTGGGGGCACGCACCAACTGCATTGCCGCATTGTCAACGTACATATGGCTAAGTTCGACATCGGGATACTCTTTACCCATCTCGATCATGACATCGCGCCAAAGCTGCGAGGTTTCAAGCACATTGGCCTTGTCAACGCTGCACAGTTTCTTGTTACGCTTGCGCGCAGCCTGGAAAGCCACGTGGGCAATGCGCCGAACTTCGCTTTCGGCGTAGTGCATGGTGTCAAAACCCTCGCGATCCCCCTTGAACGGGCCTTCTGAAACAGTTCGAGCCCCCCTGGGTTGACCGAAATAAATATCACCGGTCAATTCACGCACAATCAGGATGTCCAGGCCAGCCACGATTTCAGGCTTGAGCGTAGAGGCATTGGCAAGCTCGGGATACAACACGGCAGGACGCAGGTTCGCGAACAAGCCCAGTGCGCGACGCAAGCCAAGAATTGCCTGCTCGGGGCGGTGTTCACGCGGCAATGTGTCGTGCTTCCAGCTGCCGACCGCACCAAACAAGATGGCATCGGCACGTTTGGCCAGTTCAAGGGTCACGGGTGGCAGCGGGTGACCGTGCAGATCATAGGCAGCACCGCCAACGGGCCGGGTTTCCAGATTCAGGTCAAGATTCAAGGCACCCAGAACACGAACCGCCTGTTCGATAATTTCGGGGCCGATGCCGTCGCCGGGTAGAACTGCAATTGTCTTTGTCATGGGAAGTCTTTGCGTAAATTCAGGTAAAGGGTAAAAACCAACAGGCCTGCGGGTAAGGCAGGCCTGTTGTTCCATCAGGTTGGCTGACCCACCAGCCAGGGGTGGCGCGCCAGGCGCTCAGCCTCAAAAGCCTTGATTTTATCGGCTTTTTGCAACGTCATGCCAATGTCATCCAGACCATTGATCAGACAATGTTTACGGAAAGGCTCAACATCAAATGAAAGCTCGCGACCATCATCGGTGATCACCACCTGTTTTTCCAGATCAACGGTCAGCGTATAGCCCGGCTTTGCATTGACATTGTCAAACAGACGGGAAATTTCAGCCTCAGGCAAGACGATGGGCAACAAGCCGTTCTTGAAGCAGTTATTGAAAAAGATGTCTGCGAAAGACGGCGCCAGAATGACCCGAAAACCGTACTCAAGCAAAGCCCAGGGTGCGTGTTCGCGGCTTGAGCCACAGCCAAAGTTACCGCGGGTCAGTAAAACAGAAGCCCCTTGATAACGCGGCAGGTTCAGCGAGAACTCTTTGTTCAACGGACGCTTGCTGTTGTCCATCCCAGGCTCGCCGATATCAAGGTAGCGCAAGGTATCAAACAAATTTGGACCAAAACCAGTACGTTTGATCGATTTCAGGAACTGCTTGGGCATAATCAGGTCGGTGTCGACGTTTTCGCGATCGAGCGGTGCCACCAAACCTTGATGCGTGGTAAATGCTTGCATGAAACTACCCCTTAAATGGTACGAACGTCAATGAAATGGCCGGCAATCGCAGCCGCAGCGGCCATGGCAGGGCTAACCAGATGCGAACGACCACCTTGACCCTGACGCCCCTCAAAGTTGCGATTTGACGTCGATGCACCACGCTCGCCAGGCTCAAGGCGATCGGCATTCATGGCCAGGCACATCGAGCAACCTGGATCACGCCACTCAAAGCCGGCTTCAAGGAAAATCTTGTCGAGCCCTTCTTTTTCGGCCTGAGCCTTGACCAGCCCCGAACCGGGAACCACCATGGCTTGCTTGATGTTGGGGGCAACGCGCTTGCCACGCACAACAGCCGCTGCAGCGCGAATGTCTTCAATGCGCGAGTTGGTGCAAGAGCCGATGAAGACACGATCAGGACGAATCGCGGTGATAGGCATATTGGGCTCAAGACCCATGTACTTCAGGGCACCTTCAATGCCGGCACGACGAACGGGGTCGGACTCTTTGGCGGGATCGGGTACCAAACCATTGACTGGCAACACCATTTCAGGCGAGGTGCCCCAGGTCACCTGAGGCTGAATATCGGCAGCATTCAGCTCGATGACCTTATCGAAGTGGGCGCCATCATCACTGTGAAGCGTCTTCCAGTATTCAACGGCCTGGTCCCACTGGGCACCTTTGGGCGCATAAGGGCGGTTCTTGAAGTATTCGATGGTTTTTTCGTCAACCGCCACCATGCCTGAACGTGCGCCCGCTTCAATCGCCATATTGCACACTGTCATACGGCCTTCGATCGTCAGGTCACGAATTGTGCTGCCAGCAAACTCGATGGCGTAGCCTGTAGCCCCTGCGGTACCAATCTGGCCAATGACATACAACACCAGATCTTTGGCCGTACAGCCAACAGGCATGTCCCCTTCGATCTTGATCAGCATGTTCTTGCTCTTTTTCATGAGCAAGGTTTGGGTTGCGAGCGCGTGCTCGACATCAGAAGTGCCAATACCAAACGCCAAGGCAGCAAACGCCCCGTGAGTACTGGTGTGCGAATCACCACAAACGACGGTCATGCCAGGCAATGTGGCACCCTGTTCGGGCCCGATAACGTGCACGATACCTTGACGGAAATCGTTCATGCGGAATTCGGTAATACCAAAGGTTTCGCAATTACGATCAAGCGTTTCAACCTGAATGCGGGAAATGGCATCTGAAATACCTTTGTCACGCCCTGCGGTTGGCACGTTGTGATCTGCAACCGCCAGGTTGGCACTGACGCGCCATGGCTTGCGCCCCGCCAGCTCCAGACCTTCAAATGCCTGGGGGCTTGTCACTTCGTGCAGCAACTGTCGATCGATGTACAAAAGACAAGTGCCATCGGTTTCTTCGTGCACAACGTGCGCACGCCATAATTTGTCGTAAAGGGTTTCGGCCATTGCAAGTCTCTTTATAAATTTAAACACTG
>CAYTSJ010000112.1:0-6485 GCA_964440385.1 uncultured Pusillimonas sp.
ATCTTTCGACCCGGTTGCGCGATGATCGTCGCGTCATGCCGTTGCCTGCCATCGTGCCATTGGCCGCCTGGTTTCGTCAGGCGGCGGATGAGTTGTCTTTTGCTGTTGATGTGATGACGCCGGCCCACTATCTGGATGCGTTTGCGGCGCGGGGGCTTTGGCGGCAGGTTATTGAAGAGATCGAAGGTGATGACACTTCCGGGTTACTGGATAAAGCGACCGCGGCTCGTCTGGCGCTTGAGGCCGATACGCTGGTGGATGAGTGGGAACTGGTCGTGGACCCTGCGCTTGAAACGCCCGACTATCAACGTTTTGCAATGTGGCGTGACAGTTACCGGGAGCGCTTGACCGAGCTTGATGCTGAAGACGGCAATATCAGTATTGGCCGGGTCTGTCGTGCCGCGGCTAATGGGGCTTTACCCATTGATTTCGATATTCTGGTGCTGGCGGGTTTTAACGAGTTGTCGCCGCGTTTGCAAGCGCTGGTCGCTGCCTTTGGGGCGCGTGGTGTCTCAGTATTGACTTTATCTGCACCGCGGTCGGCAGCAGGTCAAAAGCAAAGGGTGGTTGTTGCCGACACGGATACTGAATGGTGGGCGGCGGCCCGCTGGGCCCGAGATCGTTTGGAACAGAATCCGCAGGGCCGTTTTGCCATTGTGGGTAGTCGCCTTGAAGCGGATGTTGCTTTGGTTCACCGCGTCTTGCGCCAGACCTTGCCCCCAACCGAGGGCTACAACATTGCGGTGGCTCGACCGCTTTCAGAATGGCCAGCGGTCAGAGCCGCGCTGGCCTGGTTGGCTGTGTTGGCTGATTTCAAAGGGGCTGGGCGCGTAACACCCAAGGTGGCGGGTGCGGCTTTGCTGGCCGGGGCGTGTGCGGGTTCGGGCACTGAAGCAGCAGGGCGCGCAAGGTTAGATGCGCAATGGCGCCAGAAGGCCGTCTCCAGTTTGTCCTTGCCTGCGTTCACGCAGGCGCTGGCCAATTTCACCCCGCAACTTCATCAGGCCTGGGTCAACTGCGCTGAAGCTTTTTCTAATGGGCGTTCACGCGATAGCCTGCAGGCCTGGGCGGCACGTTTTCGTGACTATCTGGGTCATTTGGGCTTCCCGGGGACAGGCACCCCAGGGAGCACGGCATTTCAGACCCTTGAGGCGTTTGATCGTATGTTGGGTCAGTTGGGTCAATATGCCGTGGTGTGGGGACAGGTTTCTTTTGCCGAGGCAGCGGGCTTGCTGGGTCGGCTGGCTTCCGAGACCCTGTTTCAGCCGCAGCGAGATCCTTTCGCCCGTCTGGATGTTCTGGGTTTGCTCGAGGCTGAAGGCGGGCGCTGGGATGCTGTATGGGTGCTAGGGCTGACCGATGAAGTCTTGCCAGCGCCAACCCGTCCGAATCCCCTGATTCCTGCGTCGGTATTGCGTCAGGCCGGGGCGCCGCGGGCTACACCGGAACGTGAATTGCATTGGGCGGGCGTTTTGTTCGATGACCTGGGTCGGCTCGCACCGAACGTGTGGTTCAGTCATGCTCGCCACGAAGGCGAGCGAGAGCTGCGCCCCAGCCCGTTCATTGCGGGTCTTGCTGAAGTATCGACAGCTTCTGAGCCGCTCGCGGAATCGGCGGCCGTCTCTTGCAAGCTTGAGGCGATCATTGATCAACAGGGGCCTGCCTTGACGGCTTCAGAGACGGTTTCCGGTGGCATTGCATTGCTCGATACCCAGTCGCGAAACCCGTTGTGGGCTTTCGTCAAGTATCGGCTTGGGGCCTCGCAATTGCCTGACTACGCACCGATGGGGAATCAAAATGCCCGGGGTTTATTCATGCACAGGGCGCTGGAGTTGATCTGGCGCAAGCTTGAACATCATGAGGCCCTCGGCGCAGCTTCGTCTGAAGGCACTTTGTCTGAAGTGATTGAAACGGCGTTGACGGTTTCGGCAGCCGAGCATTTGCTGGATTACAGCGAGACCTTGCGTCAACTGGAAATGTCCAGGGCACGAGGTGTGATTATTAAGTGGCTAAGTCTTGAGCGGGGCAGGGCACCGTTCGCCATTGAAGCCGTCGAGCACACTGTAGTCTGGTCACATGATGTGCTGAAATTGACACTACGTCTTGACCGTATTGATCGGCTGGCTGATGGCCAATTGGCCATCATTGATTACAAAACGGGAAATGGCAAGCCGCAACCCAAGGCCGACTGGCTGCGTGAACGGCCTATCGAGTTGCAGTTGCCGTTTTATGCCGCAGTGACTGAAGCAGACAGTGCTTCCGATCGCGTGGGCGCGCTGGTTCGGCGCGTTTGCATGCCCGCGAATGTGTCGTTAAAGGCGTAGCTGAAACCGATCTGTACGAGTTGCCCGGGTTGGAGATGCTGCCCGAATGGTCGTCGATACTTGCCAGCTGGCGCGCAGCGATCAATGGCCTTGCCGATGAATTCATTGCCGGTGATGCCCGCAATGTGTACGCAACCCTGAAAGATCTGACCTATTGTGATGTGATGCCTTTTTTACGTCTGAACGAATCCCTTGCTGAAGCGCTGAAGGAAACTGGAGGCAGCGATGTCTGATCAGGTACGTGATGCCGCAGTGCGGCGACGGGCTCTTGACCCACGGTTGTCCTTTCTGGTGCAGGCCCCTGCGGGGTCAGGCAAAACTGAATTACTGACGGATCGTATTCTTGCCCTGCTGGCGACGGTAGAGCGTCCCGAAGAGATTGTGGCCATTACCTTTACCCGCAAGGCGGCTTCAGAGATGCATGCCCGCGTGCTTGGCAAGCTGGCGCAGGGTTTGCAGCCAGAGCCCGTCGAAGCGCATCGTCAGCACAGCTGGCAATTGGCCCGCGCTGCGTTAGCAGCCGATCATCAAAAGGGTTGGAACCTGTTGCAGTATCCGGCCCGGCTCAGTATTCGCACCATAGATTCTTTTTGTGCGTATCTGGTGCGCAGCATGCCTTGGCTGAGTACTTTGGGTGGCATGCCCGGTGTCACCGATGATGCCGGCAAATATTATCTAGAGGCCGCTCGGGCGACCTTGGCCATGGTCGACGTCTGTGAATCTGTTGCGCGTATTGTGGACCATCTTGATGTGGATCTGCGAGCCGCAGAAACCTTGTTGGCTGAAATGCTGGGCAGCCGGGACCAATGGCTGCCCTTGTCAGGCAAGGCCGATGATCCAGCGTTGTTGTCAGCCAATCTGGCGAATGTGGTCGAAGAAGACCTTGCACGTCTGGCGTCTTTGATGCCACCAGGATGGGCTCAGGACCTTTCAGGGCCTTGCCGTTTGGCGGCAGACCGTCTGTCGCAGACTGACAAAATGCCCGAGGTTCAACCGCTGCTTGATTGGGAAGGCGCACCGCTTGCTGTGTCCCTGTCGGCCCTGGCGCAATGGCAGGCGCTGGCGGCACTGGTCCTGACCAAAGACGGCAGCCTGCGTAAAACTGCAAACAAAACCACGGGTTTTGATGCTGGATCTGACTATCGCGATGTTTTCATCGCCTGGTTGCAACGTTTTGACGGCACTGAGCCCTGGGTAGCGGCATTGCACGAAATACGTACCGCCCCGACCCTGGGTTACCAGGGATGGCATCTTGACGTCATGGCAGATCTGATGAACGTACTTCGGATGGCGTGTGCTCAACTGTGGGTGTGTTTTGCCCAGGCAGGCGAGGTGGATTTCATTGAAATTGCCCGGCGTGCCGGCCTTGCCCTCGGCACTGAAGACGAACCTACCGATCTGTTGTTGTCACTGGATGGGTCCATTCGACATTTGCTGGTCGACGAGTTTCAGGATACCAGCAAGACCCAGATCGACTTGCTGACAAAGCTGACATCAGGCTGGATGCCTGATGATGGGCGTACCCTGTTTTTTGTGGGCGATCCGATGCAGTCGATCTATCGGTTCCGCAAGGCCGAAGTGGGCCTGTTCCTGAAAGTTCGCGACGAAGGTCTGGGATATATCCAACCGGAGTTTTTGCAGCTCTCGACCAATTTCCGATCGCAAACTGCAATTGTTGACTGGGTTAACCGCGTCTTTGATGGTCTTTTTCCGAAGGCTGCCCATCCAGGTTTGGGGGCGATTCCTTACTCATCTTCCGTGGCCTTTAACCCCTCGCTTGAAGATCTCGGGGTGTCGTTTCACCCGGTCTGGTCGGGCCTGGTTGAAGACGAGATGCCCGAGGTGGTGGCACAAGCTGTGCGTGACGAGGTCGTGCATTTGGCAAAGGCGGCGTTGGCACGCAACCCGGGCAGTGCGCATCCCGTGGCCATTCTGGTGCGTGCGCGAAGTCATCTGCAAGAGGTGGTCCGTCAGTTGACTGCCCAGGGTTTGCCGTGCAGGGCGGTGGAACTGGTCTCGCTCAAATCGCGTCAGGTCATTTCAGATTTGGTGCAACTGGCGCGGGCCTTGTCGCACCCTGCAGACCGCCTGGCCTGGGTTTCCCTGTTGCGATCCCCGGTTTGCGGGCTGCGTCTGCAGACGCTGCATGCGCTTGTGGGTGGGCGCCCCGGGGAAGCTGTTCCGGAGATTTTGCGGGCTTATATACAGGCTGACGATCCCGCTGTTTTTGGCGTCACGGGTGAAGAGCATCGACGTGTCCGGCATGCCGCGGCTGCTCTGCTGGATCGCCGCAATGAAGAAGGCGCATTGCCTTTTGCCAGCTGGTTACAGCAGTGCTGGCAGCGCCTGGGCGGCGACAAAGTGTATGGCAATGCAGACGATCGCGCCGACATGCAAAGTTTTTTCCGGCTGATTGAAAAGCTTGCGCCGTATGGCGCGCTTGATCCGGCAGAGCTGGATACCCAGCTGGATCGTTTGTTTGCTTCGGCGGGTCAAGACACTGGCCCAGCCATTGAGGTCATGACGATTCATAAATCCAAGGGGCTGCAATTTGATACCGTCATCTTGATGGGGCTGCAGAAGGGCGCGAGCTCTGACGGGCAGCGCCTTGTTCAATTTGAAAGTGTCGAGAGCAGGTTGTTGATTGCGCCGATTCGTGCCCGTGCTGACGAAACGGTTGATCCGGTCACGGCGTATTTAAGGGCTCGTGAAAAGCGACGCTCAGAGTATGAAACGGATCGTTTGTTGTATGTGGCCGCTACCCGAGCTCGTGAACAGTTGTGTCTGGTGGCAGAGTTGTCATGGGATGCCGCCAAGGGCAAAGTGTCTGAACCTGCAAAAGGAAGCCTGCTGGGTAAATTGTGGCCTTGGTTGTCCTTGCCATCACCGCCTGCAGCCAATGAGGTAGGCCTTGATTCGCAGGCTGGGCCGGATAACGCTCAAGCGCCTTTGTTACGCTTGCCACAAGAGGCATTGGCTGCAGATTTTTCTGACGTGTCGCCTTTGACCCGGCCGGGTTCAGGCCTCTGGCAATGGTCTCAGGGTTTCAACGAAGAGGCGCTGATGGGCACGGTGGCGCATGCCTGGCTAGAGCGGTTGGGAAAGCAAGCCGTTTCCGGTCTGGCGACTCCCGAATCTATTGCCGAACAGAAACCCGTTGTAAAACGTCAATTGTCGCGAGCCGGCTTGCCGGCCGATCGTCTTGAGGCGGCTGCTGCGGTTGTGTGTGAAACCTTGCAAGCAACCCTGAGCAGTGAGCGCGGGCGCTGGTTGCTGGAGCAGGCCAACGCCTTTCGGGAATGGTCCTTGCTCGATGTCTCCGGGCGAGTGTCGGTCATCGATCTGGCTGTCTCCGACGAGCAGGGGTGGCTGGTGGTAGATTACAAAACCGGACAGCCTGCGCCTGGCGAATCTGTCGCCCGGTTCACTGAACGGATGCGTGAACGTTATGCAGACCAGATGGCCCGGTATCGCGAGCAGGTCAGCGCGCTGGATGGTCGGTCGGCCCGATCAGCGCTTTATTTTCCCAGAGCCGACATTTGGATCGAGGATTCAAATTCCTGTTAAACTCTTTGATGGCGGGCCCCTTCGCATGGTTCGACGGCAAACCTGGTCAGGTCGGGAACGAAGCAGCCATAGTCGTTTAGAATCAGTGCCGAAGTCAGGCTCGCCTTTTCTTTATACGCACACCCCATGACATATCTGGTACTGGCGCGCAAATGGCGGCCACGCTCGTTTGATACCCTTGTAGGTCAGGATCACGTGGTCAGGGCTCTGACCCACGCGCTGCAAACCCGGCGTCTGCATCACGCCTGGCTGTTCACCGGCACTCGCGGGGTGGGTAAAACCACGTTGTCACGCCTTCTGGCCAAATCCCTCAATTGCGAAACCGGCATCACAGCCACACCGTGCGGCACCTGTCGTGCCTGCGTTGAAATCGATGAAGGGCGTTTTGTAGACTATGTCGAACTTGATGCCGCGTCGAATCGCGGTGTCGATGAAATGACCCAGCTGCTTGAACAGGCTGTCTATGCGCCTGGCGCGGGCCGCTTCAAGGTCTACATGATCGACGAGGTTCACATGCTGACCGGGCATGCATTCAATGCCATGCTCAAAACGCTTGAAGAGCCGCCAGCGCACGTCAAGTTCATTCTGGCTACA
>CAYTSJ010000113.1:0-6469 GCA_964440385.1 uncultured Pusillimonas sp.
CGATCTGATCAGATTGCAGGAAGAACTGATTGATCGCTACGGCAAACTGCCCGAAGCCGCACAAACCCTGATTGCAACCCACCGTTTGCGCCTTGAGGCTGAACCATTAGGTATTGTCAAAATTGACGCCAGCGATGCCGCCGCGCTGATTCAGTTCTCGGCCAAACCCAACGTTGACCCGTTGCGTATCATCCAGCTGGTTCAAACACAACGCAATGTCAAACTGGCGGGCCAGGACAAGCTCAAAATTGAATTCAAGCCAAGCGGTAGTGGCAGCAAAGAACTTACAAACCCCATGACAACGCGTGTCAATGCCATTCGTGGCATCATGCGCTCGTTACATTAAACCAATCACCCACCAATACCTATGACCCACCTTGTCTTGCAGGCACCTGACCTGGCCTCGCCAACCGTTGAAAAAATTGCTGCCCTGGCCCATGCTTCAGGCATACGCCCCATCAATAGCACGGCCATCACCCTCCTGGACATCGACACTGAAAGTCGCCAAGAAGTTGCCGAAGTCTGTCATCAGATGGGCCTGGATGCCGCATTTCTGGAATCCATCAAACCCTTGTCTGAATGCCGTGTACTGGCCATGGACATGGACTCGACCCTGATCAATATCGAATGCATTGATGAAATTGCGGATATGGCGGGTCGCAAGGCCGAAGTTTCGGCGATCACTGAAGCCGCCATGCGCGGCGAGATCAAGGACTTTGCCGAAAGCCTGCGTCGACGGGTGGCCTTGCTTGAGGGTGTTGCTGTCAGCGATCTGGACCGCGTTTACACCGAGCGACTCAGACTGAATGCCGGCGCTGAAAAACTCATCAAGACAGCCCAGGCTGCTGGAATCAAAACCATGCTGGTTTCAGGGGGGTTCACGCGGTTCACCGGGCGCCTGCAAGCCCTGCTGGGGTTGGACGAAGCCCATGCCAATACACTGGAAATCGCCAATGGTCGTCTGACTGGTCGTGTGCTGGGAGAAATTGTTGATGCACAGGGCAAGGCCGATTTCTTGCAAGACCTCGCACGTCGTAGCGGAGCCACCGCAGACCAGATCATTGCCCTGGGGGATGGCGCCAACGACCTGAAGATGTTGTCACTGGCCACGTATTCAGTGGCTTACAGGGCCAAACCTGTTGTCAGGGAACACGCCAATTATGCGATAAGCTTCAGCGGGCTTGACGCCGTACTTAACTGGTTTGCGCCCGCCGCTGGCGCATAAGATACCGGTAAACGAAACCAGGATACGCCATCACCAGAAATAAACTGAGTGTAATGGCGTAGAACTCCCAGCGCTGGGCAAACACATTGCCCATGCTGGCTTCAAATGCAAAGGCCAATACCCCAACCAAGGCATAAAAGACCAACACTTCAATAAACCGGTCAAGAAATGACTTGCTGGCAGGCCTGATATTATCGCCGGCGCCATCCGCAGCCATTTGCGGATAAACCAGAAGCAACACGACCAGAACAATCATTACCGCAACCCGCAACAGCATCCCTGCGGGTGATACCAAGCCCTGCCCTATCCACCATAGGGTACCTGTAGCCAAGCCACAGAGCACTGCAAAAAAAGCCAGAGACTCAAACCAACGGCCACCGCCCTCTGCAAAACGCCCCCCAGGCGAGCGCCAAGGCAAAACAACCAAGGGGCGCTCAAGTACAAAGGGGAGATTGGCTGTCACCAGGGACAGCACAACCAGAATGATAGTCGCCAGGGTTTGATCCATGGGTTATTAAAAACCCAGGCTGTTGTCGATGACCGAAATACAAAGCGCCATCAAGCCACCAGGCAAAATACCCAGACCAATCAGCGCCAGACCATTCAGCGACATCAAGCCCCCGGACATAACGCCAGACTCGAGCGCATGAACTTCGCCTTCAGGTTCATCAAAATAGGCAACTTTGACCACACGCAAATAGTAGAAGGCACCGATCAGAGAGAAGATCACGGCAACGACGGCAACCCACAGCAGGCCAGCGCCAACCAAGGCTTGCAACACGCTGAGCTTGGCATAAAAGCCCGCCAATGGAGGAATCCCTGCCAACGAGAACATCGTCAACAGCAATACAGCAGCCAGTACCGGGTTACGCTGGTTCAACCCCTTCAGATCGGATATTTCTTCACATTCAAACCCACGACGGCTAAGCACAAGAATCAGACCAAAAGAAGCCAGGGTGGTCATGACATAAACCACCATGTAGAACAAGGATGCGCCGTAGGCCTCAGTGGCAATGGCCTGGTCTTTAATGACACCCGACAACAAACCCAGGAATACGAAACCCATGTGTGAAATGGTTGAATACGCCAGCATGCGTTTGAAATTGGTCTGAACAATGGCCGTCAGGTTACCGACCGCCAATGACAGCACCGCCAGAATCAACAGCATGGGTTGCCAATCGAAAGACAAACCGTGCAGTGCATCAACCAGCAATCGCATCATGATGGCAAACGCAGCCAGTTTGGGTGCCGCACCAACAATAAGGGTTACGGCTGTTGGCGCACCTTGGTATACGTCGGGAACCCACATATGGAAAGGTACAGCACCCAGCTTGAAAGCCAAACCAGCCACCACAAACACAAGACCAAAAACCAGTGGCAAACGTTGAGCCTGCTCAGACTCAATGACTTGTGCAATACCCGCAAGGTCAAGGTAACCCGTGGCGCCATAAATCATGGAAAGACCATACAGCAAAATACCCGATGCCAGGGAACCCAGCACAAAGTACTTCATGGCCGATTCAGTGGCATTGATGTAATCGCGACGCAATGCGATCAGGGCATACAAAGCAAATGACATCAGTTCGATACCCAGGTAGACCGTCATCAGACTTCCGGCAGAAATCATCACCATCTGACCCAGTAAGGCGAACAAGGTCAGGGTATAGAACTCGCCACCATGCGCCAGAATTTCACGCTTTTCAGCGTATTCACGCCCGTAAATCAGGGTCACTGCTACCACAATGTAAGAAGTGATCTTCAGAAAGTGTGACAACTCGTCAACGACATATAAACCACTGAACGTTGCCCCTTCAACACCGGCACTCCACTGCATGGCTGAGACCGCGGTAACACCCGCCAAAGATAACAGCGTGAGCCAGAAGGTAGATGCACGATCAGACGATGTGCTGAATGCGTCGAACAACAAGACCAGAACGGCCAGGATCAACAACAAGATTTCAGGCAGCGCCAAAGCGAATAGAAATTGGTATTGCATCATGATCCGGCCTACAGTTTCGAAACAGCAACGTGGTCAAGCAGCGCCTGAACCGACACGTGCATGACGTCAGTAAATGGTTTGGGATGAATACCCATATACAGCACCATGACCGCCATGATGCCCATGATCAGGAATTCGCGCTTGTTCAAATCGGGCATGTGACGAACTTCGTCGTTGGTCATTTCGCCAAAAGCAACTCGCTTGACCATCCAGAGAGAATAAGACGCACCAAAAATCAGGGCTGATGCGGCAAGCAAACCAATCCAGAAGTTGTATTCAACAGCCCCCATAATGACCGTGAATTCACCCACAAAACCACTGGTCGCAGGCAAACCGGCATTAGCCATCGAGAAAAGCACGAAGAACGTCACAAAACGAGGCATGACATTAACCACGCCACCGTAGGCGTCAATTTGACGGGTGTGCATGCGATCGTACAAAACGCCGATACACAGGAACATTGCGCCAGAAACAAAACCGTGCGAGACCATCTGCACAATGGCGCCTTCAACACCCGCGGTGTTGAAGATGAAGAAGCCCAGAGTGACAAAACCCATGTGGGCGACCGATGAATACGCCACCAGTTTTTTCATGTCATCTTGAACAATGGCGACCAAACCGATGTAAATCACGGCAATCAGTGACAAAACGATCATCATGCCAGCCAGTTCGTGCGATGCGTCTGGCGCAATAGGCAATGAAAAACGCAAAAAACCGTAAGCACCCAGCTTGAGCATGATGGCCGCCAGTACCACAGAGCCACCCGTTGGCGCTTCAACGTGGGCATCAGGCAACCACGTATGCACGGGCCACATGGGCACTTTCACAGCAAATGCGGCAAGCAAAGCAACGAAAATAAATACTTGCGGCGTATAGGCCAGTGGCAACTCGTGCCACGTCTGGATATCGAATGAGCCCCCCGAGGCGTGCCACAGGTACAAAAAAGCAACCAGTGTCAGCAATGAGCCCAGCAAGGTATACAAGAAAAACTTGAACGCGGCGTACACACGGTTAGGCCCACCCCACGCACCGATGATGATGTACATCGGGATCAGTGTCGCTTCGAAGAAGACATAAAACAGCATGCCATCCAGGGCAGCAAATACGCCGACCATCAGCCCTGACAGAATCAGGAAAGAAGCCATGTACTGCGCCACTTTTTTCTCGATCACTTCCCATCCGGCCAACACCACAATAATCGTAATGAAAGCAGTCAGCAGCACAAACCAGATCGAAATGCCATCAATACCCAGATGGTAGTTGACGGCAAAGTTTTCAATCCAGGGCGTCTTTTCGACAAACTGCATTTGCGCTGTGTTGTTATTGAAACCGGCGTACAGAGGCAAAGTCACCAGAAAACCGGCTGCTGAACCCAAGAGGGAAAGCCAGCGTGTCAGGCACTTTCGATCATCGCTGCCAAGCAGCAGGACGATCAGCCCTGCCACGATAGGCACAAAAATCGACAGTGTGAGCCAAGGGGTAGTTGAAGACACCATATCGCTAGCCATCAGTGAACCGTCAGGACAAAAAAGGTTAAGAACGCCAGAATGCCGATGATCATGGCAAAGGCATAGTGGTAAATAAAGCCAGACTGCAGGTGTCGGCTGATTGCGGCCACAACGCCAACCAGACGTGCGCTGCCATTGACCAGCAAGCCGTCTATCAAGCCTCGGTCACCCGCCTGCCACAAGCCTCGACCCAGACAACGAGCGCCACGAGCCAGCACCTGTTCGTTGAACCAGTCCGCAAAATACTTGTTCTCGAGGATGACATTAACGCCTGCAAGACTACGCTTGATGGTTGCGGGCACTTTAGGATTAACCATGTAGCAGTACCAGGCCACAACCAGACCGGCAATCATCAACCAGAACGGCACGGTGACAAAGCCATGCAGTGCATATGCCAGCCAGCCATGCCAGTGCGATGCCAGCTCGGCCATGGCCGGGTGCGCAGGCAGCACGGTAATGACATTCTTGAAGAAATTACCAAACAGCAGTGGGTCAATCACCCAGATACCGGCGATGACCGATGGAATAGCCAGCAAGACCAGAGGCAAGGTCACGACCCAAGGGGATTCGTGCGGTGTACCCCCATGATGACCATGATCGTCATGACCATGACCCTCGTGACCATGACCTTCTGTGTCAAAGCGCGGCTTGCCGTGGAACACCAGGAAATACACACGGAACGAATACAGTGAGGTGACGAACACACCGATCAGGGTGGCATAGTAGGCAAAATTTGCACCCCAGACATTGGCGGCACCCGCAGCTTCAATGATGTGCTCTTTGGAATAGAACCCCGAGAAGAACGGTGTACCGACCAGCGCCAAGGTACCAATCAGGAATGTAATCCAGGTGACGGGCATATATTTGCGAAGCCCACCCATGTTGCGGATGTCCTGGTCATGATGCATGCCGATGATGACCGAACCTGCTCCGAGGAACAGCAAGGCCTTGAAGAACGCGTGTGTCATGAGGTGGAAAATGGCCACTGAATACGCCGATGCACCCAATGCCACGGTCATGTAACCCAGTTGAGACAAGGTTGAATACGCCACAACGCGCTTGATGTCGGTTTGGATGATACCCAAAACACCCAGAAACAAGGCACCAATGGAACCAATGACAATGATGAAAGACAGCGCCGTCGTTGACAGTTCAAACACCGGGGAAAAACGCGCCACCATGAAAATACCTGCGGTAACCATGGTTGCCGCGTGAATCAGTGCGGAAATAGGTGTAGGGCCTTCCATGGAGTCTGGCAGCCAGGCGTGCAAAGGGACCTGGGCTGATTTACCCATTGCGCCAATGAACAGGCAGATACAGGCGACTGTCAACAAATGCCAGTCGGTTCCGGGAAACACGGTAGATGCCAACGCATCGGTTTTGGCAAAGACTTCGCCATAATGCATGCTGCCTGTGTACGCAAACAACAGCCCAATACCCAAAATAAAACCAAAGTCACCCACACGGTTAACCAGAAAGGCTTTCATGTTGGCAAAAATGGCGGTGGATTTGGTGTACCAGAAACCAATCAAGAGGTAAGAAACCAGACCTACCGCTTCCCATCCGAAGAACAACTGGAGCATGTTGTTGGACATGACCAGCATCAGCATGGAAAAAGTGAATAACGAAATATAAGAGAAGAAACGCTGGTAGCCGGGATCTTCAGCCATGTAACCGATGGTGTAGATGTGAACCATCAAAGAGACGGAAGTAACAACAACCATCATCAGGGCTGAC
>CAYTSJ010000114.1:0-6445 GCA_964440385.1 uncultured Pusillimonas sp.
GCCAGAACTTGCGGGTTCGCAGGCGCTGCTGCAGACCGTGCATTGACCAAGGTCACTTCCAGAGGGGGGGTGATTTGCGCAGGCGCTGTGGGCGTGACAAGACGTAATGTCAGAAGGGTGGCGTGAACAAGCAGCGATACCACCAGGCCGATCAATAACCACATATGACGTTCTGACGCCCACACCGTCTTCACACCTCGGTTTGTATCACTTCAATCAGGCGACAATGCACATCAAGGGCCAGCTCGTCATAGCCCGTGATGGCCAGCTTGACCTGAGCGCCACGGTCTAGCTCGGGCAGGCCCGCAACTCTGAGTACCAGTGGTGCGCAATCAAAACGGACCAGATCTTCTCTGAGTACCGTAGCGGTTACTTCTGTCATCTGTTCTTGTTGAAGCCATCGCAAGCACCAGAAGCGTTCCATGGAAGACTGAAATTCTGACCATGCGGCGTATTGGGCATCAAACGCACCAATAATTGCAAACAGGTCTGCTTCTTTGGGTTTGAAAGGGGCCACCAAACGGGCAGAAACACCATGCTGGGTGGCTGCGATGATCTGGCCTTGATTGATCAGATCAACATAGCGTCGCAAGGGTGAAGTTGACCAGGCATACTGAGGTACGCCGATAGCCTCGTGGGGAAGCGCCTGCGTTGACATCCGGACACGCCCGGCTTGCTGGGACCGGTAGATGCCTGGGACGCCATGCTGGGCCATGAAGCCACCCCAAAGTTTGTTGGTCAGAATCATGTATTCTGCAACAAGACGGTCGAGGGGGGCATTACGCTGGCGCGGTATCAGTTTCACGCGGCTGTTCGGGTCGTCAGGTTCACCTTCCAGCTGGAAAGAGTATTCGGTGCGGGAATTGTTTTCGGGTTTTCCGCGCACTTGTTCACGTTCGCGTGTCAGATGGCGAGAAAATTGCCATAGCGGGCGTAGCCAGTGTGCGTAAGGCAAGGGCGCATCCGCATTTTCAAGGGCCTCTTCGGTGACCTCTGCATCCAGCCAGTTATGCCGCAGATTTTCTTTGATCGTCACCCGCTCCAGACGGGTTTCCCATCCGGCGACTTCCCCTGTTTCGAGATTGGCGGTGACATATAACGAGAGCGCAGGTTTTGGCTGGCCCGCATCAAGCGAAAAGGCTTGAATCAGGGCGTCGGGCAGCATGGGGATTTTTTGCCCGGGCATGTAAACCGTCGACATTCTGCTTCGCGCCATTTCATCCAGCTCGCTGCCACGTTTGACCAGCAGACCCGGAGCCGCAATATGAATGCCAATGCGAACATCATGCCCGCCCAGAGGGGTGACCGACAGGGCGTCATCGACCTCGGTGGTGCTGATGTCGTCCATGGAATAGGCTTCAACATCGGTCAGTGGCAACTCAAGGTCAAGCGACGGGACCTCAATGGACTTGAATAACAGCCCCTTTGGGAAATGTGTGGCGAAGAAACGGTCTCGGTGTAATTTAAGGGCGTGAGGCCATGCACCGACCTGTAACAGCAGCTTTTCCGGGGTGGTCCCCAGTTGAGTGACGGCGGCATCGAAGGCTTTCCATTCCATCGAGTTCTTGTCGGGTTTGATCAAAAACGTTTGTGCAACCTGTACCAGTGCCTCGGGTAGCCTTCCGGCTACAAGTTCGTCGGTCCAGTGCTGCTGTTGCTCGGCTTGCAGACGTTTTTTTTCGATAGCAGCCAGTGCCGCTTTCAGAATGTCCGGGGGGGCAGGGCGGTAACACCCTTTGCCACGGCGATGGAAATAAGCGGGTGCACTGTTCAGCGCGAAAATCAATGCCGCTTTTTCAACGGCCGATGGTGGATGACCGAAGTATTCTTTTGCAAAGACAGTGGCTTCGAATTCGTCTTGCGGCGCGCATTCCCACAGGAAATCAATTTCCAGACTGCTGGCCAATGTCTGGGCTTGTTGCAACAGCGCTTGCGGGGCCGGTTGCTCAAACTGGAACAAGACGTGAGTGTTCTTTATCTTGCTTCTTTTACCGCTTTCAGACTCGACCTGCAGGGTCGAGTCACTTTGCGAAAATATTTTTTCCGCTTTGAAATTGCCACTGTCTTCGTAGAGAACGTACATAAATTATCGTTTAGCGGTTTGTGCCGGGTTGCCCCATTATGAATTGCATGACTTCGGGAAGCCAGCGCGCAAAGTCAGAAATACCGTGATCGCTGCCACTGATGATGCGGCTGCGACACCCTCTGTACCATCGGGTCATTTCTTTCCAGTCCAGAACTTCGTCGCTGGTGCAGGCCATCAGGAAAAGACGATTGGTCAACCCGGGTTGCGGGAAAGCCAGTTGCGTCAGCTCGTCGATGTATTCAGGCAGGAAGACGAAGGGAGCTTCGGTGTGATATTGCCGGTGAGTGCCAACCTGGGTCGCCAGATCGCGTGCTGCGTAGATTACAGGATTTAGCAGTACAGCGCGGCAACCCAGTACATGCGCCAGATGGCCGGCATAGTATCCTCCCAGGGACGAGCCAATGACCGTAATATTGTGCGCAGCCTCGGGCTGTTGATGCACCAGATCAAGGCAGAGCGCTATGGCCCTCTGTGGGCTTGCAGGCAGTTGGGGGCAAACCCATTCACCCGCCCGAGGTGTTTGCGTTATAGCCTGTGCCAACAGGTTGGCTTTGGCCGAATCGGGAGAAGACCGGAAGCCGTGCAGGTAGAGAATCATGAAAAGCGCCTTGAAAGTGCATTCAGCACCTTGTCATGGACCCCGCCAAAACTGCCATTGCTCATGATCAGGATGTGGTCGCCTGGACGGGCTTGATGGGCGATGGTCTGGACCATGGCGTCAAGGTCATGCCATCCGCTGGCACGCTCGCCCAAGGGGGCAAGCACCTGCGCAGGATCCCAGCCCAGTGCGTGTTTGCCTTGGGTTTCACCGAAACAATAGACCTGGTCGGCAGTCTGAAGCGCGTCAGGGAGTTGAGCCGCCATGGTACCCAGCTTCATGGTGTTTGAACGGGGCTCGATAACGGCCAGAATGCGGCTGCTCCCAACCTGGCGCCTTAAGCCGGCGAGCGTTGTATCAATCGCCGTAGGGTGGTGAGCAAAGTCGTCGTAAACCGTAATGTTATTGATCTGGCCGCGCACTTCCATACGGCGTTTGACGCCTTCGAAGCAGTTGAGTGCATTGATGGCGTCGAGGGTGTCAACACCCACCTGCCTTGCAGCCGCCAGTGCCGCAAGGGCATTGAGCTGATTATGTTGACCCGTGAGTTGCCAGGTGACCTTGCCTTTGGGCACGCCGTTTTCAAGCACAGTGAAGTGCAAGGGGTGTTCGTCATTGGCAGCTTGCCAATGACCGTCTTGGCCGAAGGTATCGAGCGGCGTCCAGCAACCCCGGGCAATGACCCGGTCTAGTGCGTCCGCATGGTGAGGCCTGATGACCCGGCCTGTGGAGGGCACGGTGCGTACCAGGTGATGAAACTGGGTTTCTATGGCAGACAGGTCTGGAAAAATATCGGCATGATCGTATTCAAGGTTGTTCAGTACGGCCGTGCGGGGGCGGTAGTGTACGAATTTTGAACGCTTGTCGAAAAATGCGGTGTCGTATTCATCAGCCTCGATAACAAACAAGGGTTGTGCGGGGTCGAAGCGTGCGGATACTTTCAGGCCTGGGGCGATACCGCCGATCAGGAAGTTCGGCGTATGCCCGGTTTGCTCAAGAATCCAGGCCAGCATTGAACTTGTTGTGGTCTTGCCATGGGTACCGGCTACTGCCAGAACATGTTGTCCTTGCAGAATGTGCTCTCCGAGCCACTGCGGACCTGACGTGTAGGGCAGCCCTTGATCAAGAATGGCTTCCATCAGGGGGTTGCCACGGCTGACGACATTGCCGACGATGAACAGATCGGGCTTCAGGTTGACCTGGTCTGCGTCAAAGCCTTCGGTCAGACTAATTCCCTGTTCTTCCAGTTGTGTGCTCATGGGGGGGTATACGCCCGCATCGCAGCCAGTGACCTTGTGGCCTGCGGCGCGTGCAATCAGCGCCAGTCCGCCCATGAATGTTCCGCAGATTCCCAGAATATGTAAATGCATTGGATTCCTTATGACACCGGTTGTCGTCTGCCAGTCGTCAAGTTGGACGTCATGGCGATGCTAAAATTCATTTTATGATGAAGAGTCGTACTTTTTTGCAGGCATGTGCTGCGGTGGCCTTTGGGCCGGGTTTTGGCCGGTATGTGGCTGCTGCTGCGCCTGACGCATTGTTCAGTCGCCAGTTTCCTGATCCCGATGGCACAGAGGTCCGGCTCGACACGTGGCTGGGGCGTCCTGTGGTCTTCAATTTCTGGGCCACCTGGTGTCCGCCTTGCATCAAAGAGATGCCCGATCTTGAGGCACTTAGCACCAAGCACAAAGGGGTTCAGTTTGTGGGTTTAGGTGTTGACACTGCTGTTAATGTGCGCAAGTTCATGCCTAAAGTGAATGTGTCTTATCCCTTACTGGTCACCGGTTATGGCGGAATCGATCTGATGAAAACCTTGGGTAACACCACAGGCGGGTTACCCTTTACGCTGGTCTGTGATGCAAGCGGGCAAATCGTGGAGCGTATTCTGGGTCAGGTCAAGCCGGCCGAGCTTGATGCAGTCCTGCAACGTTTCACTGCATCCTGAATGATGTTGCTGTAAAGATAAATAATTCAGGAATTGTCTGTATTTATAGACAAATAACGTGATTTAGCGTAAAAAGACGGTCTGTCTGTCATCGAACAACATAAATGGCACAACATATTCTGGTGCTCAATGGCCCAAATCTGAATCTGCTGGGCACTCGCGAACCTGGTATCTACGGGCATCATACCTTGGCTGATGTCAATGCCGGTTTGTCTGATATTTGCCTCAAGGCAGGTGCTACCCTTGCCGTATTTCAAAGCAATCATGAAGGTGAGCTGGTTGACCGCATCCATGCGGCACGTCTTGACGGCACTGACTTTGTCATTATTAACGCCGGGGCCTATACCCACACCAGCGTTGCCTTACGTGATGCTTTGGCCGGTGTAGGTTTGCCCTTTGTCGAAGTACATATTTCAAATGTCTACAAGCGTGAACCGTTTCGTCATCATTCTTATTTGTCTGATCAGGCGGTTGGCGTGATTGCTGGTTTGGGTGTCTACGGCTACGAAGCTGCGATTCGTTATGCCTTGGCCCATTAGTGTCATTTCAAATTATTAACTATTAATTTTTATCAATCATCACTCGAGCACCACCTCCCGGGTTTGGTGCCGCGTTACGGGAAGTTTGTATGGACCTCAGAAAATTAAAAACCCTGATCGACCTGGTTGCTGATTCTGGCATTGCCGAGCTTGAAATCACCGAAGGTGAGGGCAAGGTACGTATCGTCAAGTTCTCTCAGGCAGTTCAACCCGTGGCGTATATGCCTGAAGCAGCGCCTGTTCATGCGGCGCCTGTGGCGGCATCAGCCCCCGTGGCGGCCGAGGCTACGCCAAAGGCGCCTCAGGGTCACCTGGTCAAAGCTCCCATGGTTGGTACGTTCTACCGTGCCCCAAACCCCGGTGCTTCGCCTTTCGTAGAAGTCGGTCAGTCAGTCAAAGAGGGCGAGCCTCTGTGCATCATCGAGGCCATGAAGCTGCTGAATGAAATCGAAGCCGACAAGTCGGGTGTGATCAAAGAAATTCTCGTAGAAAACGGCGAGCCGGTCGAATATGGCCAACCGCTTTTTGTTATTGGCTGATCCATGTTTGAAAAAATCCTGATTGCCAATCGCGGCGAGATTGCCTTGCGCATTCAGCGTGCCTGTCGCGAGCTTGGCGTAAAAACTGTGGTGGTCCACTCAGAAGTCGACCGTAACGCCAAATACGTCAAACTGGCTGACGAGTCGGTGTGTATTGGCCCCGCGCCTGCCAAAGACAGCTACCTGAACATGCCCGCCATTATTGCGGCTGCTGAAGTGACCGATGCCGAGGCGATTCACCCCGGTTATGGGTTCATGTCGGAAAACGCCGACTTTGCCGAGCGGGTTGAAAAAAGCGGGTTCGTCTTCATTGGCCCTCGTCCTGAAACCATCCGTATGATGGGTGACAAGGTGCAGGCCAAGAAAGCCATGATTGAAGCGGGCGTGCCCGTAGTGCCAGGCTCTGAAGGTGCGCTGCCTGATGATCCTCAAGAGATCATGCATATGGCGCGCGAGGTCGGTTACCCCGTCATCATCAAGGCCGCCGGTGGTGGTGGTGGTCGCGGCATGCGCGTTGTGTATACCGAAGCTGCTTTGCTCAACGCCGTTGCAATGACCCGCACAGAAGCGGGGGCGGCTTTCAACAACCCCGAAGTCTACATGGAGAAATTCCTCGAGAATCCTCGCCACGTAGAGATTCAGGTGCTGGCCGACGGTGATCGTAACGCCGTCTGGCTGGGTGAGCGCGACTGCTCGATGCAGCGTCGTCACCAGAAGGTCCTGGAAGAAGCGCCGGCG
>CAYTSJ010000115.1:0-6423 GCA_964440385.1 uncultured Pusillimonas sp.
AAAAACATCAGCCATGTAGCACTTGCGCAGCCGAGTTGTTCAGGATGTCCCTAGCGCTCTTCTTGCGGGCCTTCTTGAAGTCGGCAACAACGTCCTCTGCATCCACGCCTTGCACAGACAGCAGCTTGTCGAGTGACTCGCTGGCCTTCTTCAGGGCCGCCAAATCCGCCTCGGCCTGACCATGCACGGGGATGAAGTAGCCGACCGTCTGGCCGTGGCGGGTGACGGCGACCGGGCTGCTGGCCGCGATGTACCCCGCCAAGTCCGCGCGGAACTCGCGGATACCTACCTTGGTGGCTTCCATGGCTGCACTCCTTTTTGTGAATCAATGTGTACACATTTTAAGCTGAATGACCGGCGTGATAGGTGTGCAGGCAGCCAAAAAAGCGCCCGCCCGAAGCGGCGACAGCGCGAACATTGGTTTACGCCCTGTTGCAAAGGTAACGGCCTTTGGTATATTGCGGCGCAGGCAGGGGCAGCAGGCACCAGAAGCGACACCTGCCGTCAACCATCAACCCGTCCCCCTACACGCCACCTCGCCGCATGTCAGCCCGCAGCCCGCAGCCCGCAGCCCGCAGCCCGCAGCCCGCAGCCCGCAGCCCGTTTGTAGAACGGGTTGGGCGGGAGAGTTCCCGCTTTTTCAACCATTTCATTCGGCCCCGCCGTGAGCAATCACGGCGGGGCTTTTCGTTCTTGGCCGTTCAAAACAACCTGTCCGCCTGCGGGCGGCAAACCCAAAGAGAAGGAGTGCGCGTGAACAAGCAAATGCTTCCCCTGCTGGCCCTGGCGGCTGCGTTGGCCGGGTGCGGCGACAAGGCAGAAAAGACGGCGGCGCAAGCGCCCCAGCAGGCCGAAGCGCCGAAAGCCCTGCCCAAGGTCTCCGAGCAATCCGGCCAGTTGCGCATCACCACCGAGCCGGGCGATGCCCAAATCTTTATCAACGGCCAGCGCAAGGGCAACAGCGCCGCCGAACAGGGGCAGGGCTTCACCATCAAGCTGGGCGAAGGCACCTACACCATCGACGCGAAGAAGGCCGATGGGGACGAATACGAATACCTGGGCCGCCGCGCCGACGTGTTCGTTGCCGACGGCACCATGCAGAGCGTCTCCATCACGCTGGAGCGCAGGCAGACCGAGCAAGGCAAGCGGGCGCAGCAGGAGCGCACGCAGCGCCAGGCGTCAGAGCGCCAGCAAGATGCAGAGCGGCATGGCTACGCCATCAGCGCCGACGGCCAGACCGTGACCGACAAGAAAACCGGGCTGGTGTGGATGCGTTGCAGCCTGGGCCAGAGCTGGAATGGCAGCCGGTGCGCGGGCTCGGCGAATGACTACACCTGGGAACAAGCCAGGCAAGCAGCGCGTGGATACAGCCATGCAGGCCACAGCGATTGGCGCCTGCCCAGCATCGGCGAATTGAAGACGCTGGTTTATTGCAGTTCTGGGCAGAGGGCTTCCTTTAATCATCGGGGTGATGGGGGCGAATGTGAAGGAACCTATAACCGCCCGCCCATTGTGGAATCGGCCTTCCCCAATACGCCGTCTTCGGACGTCTGGTCGGGTTCGCCCTACGCCGGGAATTCGTACAGCGCGTGGAGCGTGAATTTCTACAGTGGCTACGCCGGCGGCAGCAACCGCGACGGCTACGACCACGTTCGGCTGGTGCGCGGCGGACAGTGATTTTGTCCTTTTGTGTCTTCCGTAACTACCGAAGGCACCGCCTGGGAGCCTGTCCTCCCCATCCGCATGCCTGTCTCCAGTCCCCGCCCTGTTTCCGGCCACCCGGCAAGCAGGGCATTTCCCGCCGCAGCGGCCTCTTTCGGCCCCCTGCGGCTTTCCATGTCCTTCCAAGGAGAAAACACCATGAAAAAACTGCTGCCCGCCTTCGCCCTGATGCTGCTGGCCGGTTCCGCCTACGCCGACCGCACTTACGAGTGCTCGCGCTACGTGGACGGCAAGCCCACCGGCGGCCACGTTGACGTCAAGGCTTCATCCAAGAGCGAGGCCGAGGCCAAGGCACTGGCCAAGTACCGCGACATGGGCATGAAGGTCGATTCGGTCAACTGCAAGTAAGCCACGTCGCCCGGTTGCCGCAGTGGCGGTATCCGGGCGGCTGCCCTATCAACAACAAGCGCTGCCCCGGCTTCTGCCTGGGCAGTTTCCACCGGCAAGGCATGCCAGGGAATATTTCGATGCGCGCCAACACGATCAGAACCTTCATTTTCGGCAGCCTGCTGGCTGCGCTGCTGGCCGGGTGCGCCGCCACAGGCACCACGGGCGGCCAGGCTTCGCGCGAGGCCAGCCCGGACTACGACAAGGGCGGGCGCAAGGCCGTGACGGTGAAACAGACCGAGCGTGGGGCGACCATCACCTCGGACGAGCGGATTCTGTTTGACACCGGCAAGGCCGAGATCACCTCCAACGGCGATGTGTTCATCGAGCGCGTGGCCAAGATGCTCAAGGACAAGACCAAGGCCAACGTGGCCATTGAAGGGCACACCGACAACGTGGGCGGCGCGGCGCTCAACCAGCAGCTTTCCGACGCGCGGGCGCGGGCCGTGATGAATGCCCTGGCCAGCAAGGGCGTGCCCAGGTCGCGCATGGCGGTGAAGGGCTTTGGCATGACCAAACCCCAGGCCGACAATGCAACGCCGGAAGGCCGCCAGGCCAACCGCCGGGTAGAAATCGTCGTGCTGGGTGAAAACGTCGAGAGGCTCGGCGGAACCTCGGTGGCCGACAACCTGGCAGCCGGGCTGGATCGCTTTCTGAAAAATGCGGGTGCATTCATTCAAAACGCATTTGGCGGAGAGCGTAAATGAGCCGCCTGCCCGCAGGCCTGGCCGCCGGGCTGCTCTGGTGCCTGAGCGCGAACCTGCCCGCACAGGGGCAAAGCGCGGGGCCGCAAGAGGGAGCGGGCGATGCAGCCGTTGCCTCGGCCATCGCGCAGGCCGAAGCGAACCGGCCCGTGGAAGCGGATGACCTGGAAGTCATCGAGGCCGGGCCGGGGCAGGCGTTGCGCAGCCGATTCCTGGCTGAAAACCCGGATGCCCGCCAGCATGTGTTCGACCTTTCCACGTCCGCCGCAGGTTCGGCGGGGGCCGCGCTGCGGCTGACCAGCATCTGGGCCGGGCGCAGCGGTACCTTGGTGCAAATCGCCGGCTTGCCCCGCCCCGGCAAGCCCAACAGCGCCGTGATGCGGCGCGATACGCTGGCGCTGCGGGCCGCAGGCTTCACGGCCAAGTCTGCACGCCTGCTGGAATTCGCCGGGGCGCAAGAACTGCGCGACCCGCGCGGCGGCTCTGCCATCGTCGTCAAGGAAGGCGATACGGTGTATCTGCTGTTCGAGCCGATAGATGACTACCAGCCCTTCCGCTTGCAGCACGCACTCGACGGCGGCGGCGGCGTGTATGACTACTTCGACAAGCTCGACCCGCGCTGGCGCGACCGTTACGACGATGCCTACCGGGCCGCCACCAGCCCGGAAAAGATGAAGGACTTTATCGTCGCCTTCGCCCGCAACGACCCGGACAACCGCGTGCGCGAAGTGTTCGTGCGCCTGATTGGGCTGATGCGCAAGCAAAACACCTTTGAGGGCTACTACAACGCCTATTTGCTGCTGCAAGAGCCTGCTGATTTGAAACAGGCCAGCCGCCTGGCCCGCACCAATGAGCACAAGGCCCAAATCGAGCACATGGCCGTGGCAACGCTGGTGGATAAATCCCGGCTCATTGATTTCACGCTATCACCCACCCGCACCTCCAGCGAGAGCGGTGAGGGAGGGTGCTGGTGGGGTTGTAAATACAACTTCTCACTGCTTCGCCCCATCAAGGGCAGTATTTCTGTCCAGCTCAACCCCAGATCACCGATCAAGCTGACGCAAGGGCATTATCGGCTGGTATTGAATGCCACGGTATTTGTTCCGAGGGTAGAGAACAGAAAATCCGTCTGGGAAGGTGATTATGACGGTGCGCACGATCAAAACTCAAACAAGCAAATTGTCATTGAATTGCATCCGCCGCATTATCGCGCCAGCGTGAACTATGAGCTTGAAGCGGCATACCTGGGATTTTTCCAACGCGGTTCTGCCGGTGGATATAAAGCGATTTGGAGTACCGGCGATCCGAAAGTGACTTTTTCCTACCAAAGCATGGAGCTGATTCAATGAAATCGCACTTTTTCGTACTGGTTGTATTGGGAGTAATGCCGGTATTCACCTTCGCCCAGGACATCAATTTTGACGACCTGCGCCGCACTGGCACGCCATTGGTCAAAAGCTACACCGTCACCGGCGCAGGTGCGGAAGGCAGCGGCGCGGTCATGAAATTTGGCGAGATTGATAACCGGCGGGTGGATGAGGCCAATGCCCGGCGTCGGCAATATGCCGCTTCTGGTGGTGGGAGTGCGCCAACATCCAACAGCAACACCAAAAATGGTAGTTCCACAAGCAGCGGTACGGCGAAAAACAGCGCACCTGCCCGTGGTGTCGAAAGGATTACCGACAACGGCAAGCTCAGTGGTGTGCCTTCTCATCGGGTGCAATGCCGCTCAGGGAGTAGCCATATTATTTATTATAAAAATGGTACGTGGTGGCATGGCTTATATGGCCATACTGGCAATGAATTAAATTCTTGGTCTGCGGGGCAGGTAGGAGAACATTTCTGCAAGTAAGATAATATTTTCCTGGATGGTAATAGATGTTCTTTGGTTTGATTTCCAGAATCTACCGTTTTCTACAAATTCGTTAGGCCAAGATATCCAGCGCCTGTCTTCTAACGATTTTCAATTCGGCGCTTTTATTTAGGAGAAGTTCCCATGAGTGACAACCGTGGTAGAGGCCCAGTAACAAATGAAGGGCGGATTGAGAAAAGTCCGTCCCGTCCATATGAAAACAAGCCGGGAAGCAGTAACCAGGTAAAGCAGCAACAAGAAAAGACAAAGAATGCCGTGAAAGGGGTTTTAAATAAAAAATAATGGTTCAATGTCTAACTTTGCAACCCAAGGGGTACAGAGAGATAAGGCCGCGCAGCGCTGGTGAATTCAGACGTTAGGGCTATCCAAGGGGAATCCATGAGATACAGCATCAAAGACATCGAAAATGCAGCTAACAGCACTATTGATGGCGTACGAAATCGACTGGAACAACGCTCGCAAGAGCGTGGTGAGGAAATTGCAAGCCACATCATCCGCCGAACATCCCGGGGGCGCGGTCTTTGGTTCATTATTTTGTGGCCCGCGTGGCTTCTGATTTTTGTTTTTTCCGGCATGTTTCTAACTGGCATCATCGAAAAATTCGGCTTCAATGCGCCTATCTCGTGGGTTGGAATGATTGGTGGATTTCTATTTGCACGCACTTGGTATCAATCCAGATTCACGATTGAACATCCATTCTGGGGTTCTGTATTCGGTTATTTTGGAACTGCGCTTGCGGTAATATTTCTGGCTGGGAAAATGGGTATTGATATTTGATTAAGAGGGCATCATGCAAGACAAAAAGCTTTCCGACGGAACCTACTTGGTTGCTCCGAGTGGGGTCAACATCAACACAGACCACATTCACATTGCATCGGATGGAAAAACAATTCTTTCCCATAAGGTTGGCGGTCAGCATTCTTATAAATACAGTGATACAAGAAAAGAGCTTTCTGATTTATGGGAAGATGTAACCGGCCAGTCCAACAAATTCCCTGGCGGCTGGCGGCCCTGACATGGCGGTAAAGCGGGCTAGCGAAAAACTGCGCTTCGCTCCGCATTTCGCCATCCGCCCGCTTGCATCTACATTAGGTATCACAATGCGACACCTAGCTATACGCTGCCCACTGGAGAGAGGTTAATATGGGAATTTACTACGCATACTGCATAAAGTGTAACCGTGATGGCTCGTTTCGCAATGTGGAGAGGGAGTGCGACAGGTGTTGTGGAACAGGAAAAGATTGGCGCGAAGCGTCAGAGCTTGACTGGTATAAAGGCTGGGTGAAGGGCCAAGGTGTCGGCGGCAAAGATTTAGAGATATTCTATGAATCAAGTCTGCCTAGTACCAATCTATTTGGCGATCCAATCAGTCGCTAATACACGAGAAAAGAGGGGAAAATGGGTATTTTTGGAAAGATTCAAGCTTTCAGTGCAGGTAAGCCAGAAAAAATTGTATGTAAGACTTGTGGAAATATATATCGCTCAAATATTGACAGAAGGTTTCCTTATGCAATTTGTGGCTCTTGCTTGGAGCGTGAGCAATACAGAGCTGAAAATAATGGTGACAATGAAACATACTCAATTATCAGATGGGAATTTCAGCGAAGGAGTAATCTATTTTAGAATCTTGGGTTACCCAAAGACTTCACGAGGCTGGGGCTCGTCTCGCTGGTGGCTGTCCACCAGCATCTCCAGCGTTCTGCTTGAACCGCCGTATGCGGAACCGCACGTACGGTG
>CAYTSJ010000116.1:0-6408 GCA_964440385.1 uncultured Pusillimonas sp.
CTTGAACTCTTTAGGCATACCCCCGTTAACCTGGCCATCTTTTTTAACGCCGCGCAAGAACGGCACACCTTGCAAATCGCCTTTCAGGCTGTAGTTCCACTGGTGATAGGCGCACACCAACTCTTTGGTATTGCCGGTACGCTCACGCACAAATTGCATGCCACGGTGGGCGCAGACATTTTCAACCACATTGATGCCACCTTCGGCATCGCGCGTCATGATGACGGAACGCTCGCCAATCAGGGTACGTTTAAAGTCGCCCGGGTTGGGCACCTCGGCCTCAAGGCCGACGTAACACCAGTGGTTTTTATAAAAAAGGCGTTCCAGCTCTTTTTGATAGATGTCGTGATCGGTATACGCCCAGAACGGGATCCGGCTTGAACCGTCGCCTTCCCACTTGGGGTCGCGAGGGAAATTTTCGGCACTATTGCTCATCATCCTCTCCTTGTGAATCAAAATCAGTTAGCTGGCACTGGCATAAAACGCATCGGCATACACACGCTCTGCCGGCACCCCTTTGCGCGTGACCAATAATGTGGCGGCATCGACCATCGGTGGCGAACCGCACAGATACACCCTGAAACCTTGCAGCGAAGGCCAGTCGGCTTCGACAGCATCGGTGACCAGACCACTACGCTGCCCGGGCAAGATATCGCCCACCGTCACGACAATGTGAACTTTGAGATTCGGAAATCGGGCTTGCAAAGACGCGAGAACCTCTGTGGCGTACACATCATCCTTGGACCGGACTCCGAAATACACATGTATCGGGTTGGTCATGCCGCTTTCCAGTGCACCCCGCACTATAGATAACACGGGTGCCAGACCCGTGCCTCCGGCGATACAGAGCATTGGCCCCTCATGTTTGCGACGCAAGTACGCGGTACCCAAGGGGCCCGTGACACGTACGCTGTCACCCGGCTTGAGTGTTTCCTGAATGTAGGCGCTGACGCGACCTTCCGGAACCAGACGCACATGAAATTCGAGATGTTCATCAGTATCGAGACTGGCCATCGAGTATGGACGAATGTGGTCTTTGGTAAATTGCAGCGTCGCGTATTGACCGGGCGAGAACTCAAGTGGTTTGGCCGGCTTGAGTACGATGCGCTTGATGTCGTGGGTGGCCTCTTCGACAGCGACAACGGTCGCCTTGATAATTCGGGCAGGGTGTGTCACCACCTCATCGGGCTCAGGAATTTCAACCGTACACGGCCCGGTCAGGGTACTCATGCAGGCCAGCACGTAATCTTCACCATGCGGATTTGTCAGCGTCGCTTCACGCCCGGACTCAAGGACATTCCCTTTGACGACCTTGCAGCGGCATGTACCACATCGCCCTGCCATACAGCTGTAAGAAATAGGCACTTCATTGGCGCGCAGAACGTCGAGCAAGTTTGCGCCAGCCTCTGCGTTTAGCGTGCGGCCTAGCGGCTCAATGATTAACTCCATGGATCGCCCGATAGTCTTGATTAAACAGGTTGCAAAGTATATTCAGCGCCCCTTAATTTACCTATAGAATGACATGAATAAATACTATAAATTTGATGAATAATGGACCTGAAAGATATTGATCTCAACTTGCTTGTGGTCTTCAACTATTTGTTAACTGAAGGCAGTGTGTCAGGTGCGGCCGAGAAGCTGAACCTCAGCCAGCCTGCCGTCAGTAATGCACTGAAGCGCCTGCGGTCGCTGACCGGTGATGAACTGTTCGTTCGCACCGCCAAAGGAATGGAGCCCACCCCTTATGCCTCGGCGCTGGCCGAGCCCATCAGCTATGCATTAGGTACCCTGCACGAAACGCTCAACCAGAGAGCGTCGTTCAACCCTCTGGAAAGTCAGCGAAAATTTGTGATTGCCATGACGGATCTGGGGGAAATTACACTACTACCGCGACTGATGGCACTGCTGAGCCATAGCGCTCCCCATGTAACGATCAGCACGGTAAGAAATACCCATGACAGCCTGAGCACCGATATGGAAGCAGGCCATGTTGATCTGGCTATCGGCTTGCTGCCACAACTGAAAACCGGCTTTTTTCAGCAGCGGTTGTTCATGCAACGTTATGTTTGTCTGATGCACCGTCAGCACCCCTGGGCGGGCACGGAAATCTCAAGGCAACAGTTTTTTGAAAGCGAACACGTACAGGTGATCTCGGCGGGAACCGGCCACGACCAGATTGACCGCATCATTGACAGCGGTGAGCAAAAACGCACGGTCAAGCTGATGGTGCCGCACTTTGTAGCGGTTGGGCATATCTTGAACCATACCCACCTGATTGCAACGGTACCGGAACTGTATGCCTTGCATTACTCGGCACCTTTCGAGCTGGCTTACGTCAGGCATCCGGTCGATTTGCCCAGCATCGGCATCAATTTGTTCTGGCATGCCAAATTCCACAAAGAACCTGGCAACCAGTGGCTGCGACGAATTATTTTCAAATTATTTTCGGAAACGGCTGCGCATACCGGCTGAACTTAAAAGACATCGCCAAACCGATTACGACAGGAATTGTCACGTGCTAACAAGACCTGTGCACGCGCTGCAGACAGGTCTTGAAACAGAGCCCGATTATTTTTTGGCCAGCGTCTGATGTACCGAATCTAATTTTTCGACCAGCGCCGTTAGTGGCATGGCGCCGTTCACCCGGGAGCCATCGGCAAAAAATAGTGCGGGCGTGCCACGGATGGTCATCTGGCGACCCAAGGCCGCGATCTCTTCCACAGGCGTGTCACATTTAGCCTCGGCCGGCGTCACACCGTCAAGCATCCAGGCACGCCATGCCGCGACACGGTCGGGCGCGCACCAGATATTACGTGCTTTATCGTGGGAATCAGGGGACAGTATCGGATACAGCAAGGTGTAAACCGTTACGTTATCGACTTCGTTCAGTGTTTCATGCAAGCGCTTGCAATAGCCGCAATTCGGGTCTTCAAAAGCCACCAGAACGCGCTCACCATTGCCCTTCACTTGCTTGATCGCCTTATCGAGTGGCAGCTGATCGAAAGGCACCTGACTGAGTTCGACCAGGCGCTTCGAGGTCAGGTCAACGCGCGAAGCAGCGTCAACCAACGACCCTTGCATGACGTAACTGACATCGGTATCGCTATAGAGCAGATCCATGCCGATTTGAACCTCAAACAACCCCGAAAACGGGGTTGGGCGCACCGCGGTGATTTCAATCCCCGGGAAACGGGCTTCAAACCGTTTTTTCACATCGGCAATCGCAACCTGAGGGGCTGCCGCAACTGCGGCCTGTGCGGAGGTTGTTTCTGTTGCGACGGTTTCTTGAGCGACCGTTTCAGAAGGCGTCTCCTGAGCGTAAACCTGAGCCGAACACAGACTCGCAACAACCAGGGCGCACGTAACGCCAAAACGACGGAAAGCAAATGACATGAATACTCCGAAAATTAAATCTGGCGAACTGTAACGCGACAAAGCAGCCGCGGCAGTTAACGTGACGCCCCGTCAATCAACCTGCGCTTCAGAAACGGCAGGCGATCGACCAGTTGCATACCCAGATTACGCGCCAGCATGACCGGGGGAGACTGAATGGCAAACAATCGATGAAGCCCGTCGGTAACAGCACGCATCGCCAGCACCGGCTCAGCCCGGGCACGTCGATACCTGGCCAGAACGCGCAGGTCACCCGCCGGGCGGTATGTCTCTTTGGACGTCAATACCCTTAAAAGTTCCTGGACATCGCCAAGCCCCAGATTAAGCCCTTGCCCGGCCAGGGGGTGAACACGATGCGCAGCGTCGCCCACCAGCGCCACGCCAGGCGCGACCATATCACTGTGTTCGGCAAACAACGGGAAGGCATGAATCGGGCTACGCACAGAGAGGTCACCAAAAAAATGACCGCAGACCGGCAGTAAATTAGCCTTTAACCACGCGGATCGCGCCGTGTTATCCAGAGCCATCAATGCCTCAGACTGATACTGCGGCATTGACCAGACCAGTGAAACCTGATGCCCTTGCGAAGTGTCTGGCATGGGCAGAAAGGCGATAACCCCGTCGGCAGTAAACCACTGAAACGCGGTGTTTTGATGCGGGCGTTGCACGTGCAGGTGCGTGACGACACCACTGTAGCCGTAAGCCCTGGACTGATGACGGATGCCTGCGGCTTCGCGCACAGGCGACCTCGCACCTTCAGCCCCGACAACCAGATGCGCTGGAAGTACCTGACCTGAAGACAACACCACGTTGCCATCAATCAGTGCCTTGAAATGATCTGTGACCCAGTTCACGCGGAAAAGACGCAGGGCCTGACGCAACACCCGTTCGAGCTCGTCAGATTCGAGAATCCATGTCAAGGTAGTTTGAGCCGCTTGCCAGGCATTCAGATGCACATGCCCGCTGGCATCCCCGTAGACCTGCATTGACTCGACCGGTGTGACGCGCGACGGATCAAGCAAGCCCCAAACGCCAAGTTCGGCCAGAAAATGTTGGCTGGACGGCGATATCGCATAGACTCTGGGACCGTAGTTGTTGGGAGTCGCTGGTGGCAAATCATGGACTGGACCAACCAGGGTGGTATCAAAACCCGCTCGCGCCAACGACAATGCTGCCGTCAAGCCGACCAACCCTGCACCGCAAACGACTATTTTTTCGTGATTCATCGCGCTGACGGCGCCCCCGCTTGTTTAGGCCAGAGCACCCACATTTCGCCCGGTTGCTTCATGCGTCCGGCCTGGTTACCCGCGGCTTCGCCGGTACCCCAGTAAAAGTCTGTTCGCGCCGCCCCTTTGATGGCCGCCCCGGTATCTTGCGCAAACATAAGGCGTTGCAAGGGCTGCTGAGACGCAGGGTAAGTTGTGGCGAGATAGATCAGGCTGCCCAACGGCACAAAGGCCGGATCGATAGCAACCGCGCGCTCACCGATAAGCGGGATACTGTACGCGCCTTTGGGACCCAATTCGACATCGGTAATCGCCTCTTCACGGAAAAACACCATGGCGGGATTGGCGTTGAGCATCTCCTGAATACGCGCCGGATTACGCTTGGCCCAGGCTTTGATGTTCTGCATAGACGTTTGAGCCAATGGCAACTCGCCTTTGTCGGCCAGCCAGCGCCCTATCGAAGCATAGGGTCGACCATTATGATCGGCGTAAGCCAACCTGATGGTTTCACCGTTGGGTAAAACAGCACGACCGGAGCCCTGCACCTGAAGAAAGAAGGCCTCGACCGGATCTTGCGCCCAGACAATGACCGGAGGCTGCTTTTCGGAAGCCACGATTTGGGCACGCGTGTCGTAGGGCACAACCCGCTTGCCATCGAGCTTGCCACGCACCCGCTTGCCGGCAAGCTCGGGATAGACGGTGCCGAGATCAATCGTCAGCAGATCATCGGGGGCTGCAAACAAAGGCCACTGGTATTCTCCACCCCGCTTGCGCGACGCCTTGATGAGCGGCTCGTAGTAACCCGTTACTGTATTGCGGGCCAGCTTGCCTTCACCATCAAGCAAGCGCCAGGGCTGCAGATGCGTTTGCAAAAACTCTCTGACCCAATTGACTTCGGGCTTGCTGCTCTCGGCCATACCCGATTGCTGAACCTTCAAACAAAAACCATGCCATGCGCGAGGCGCCGCACGTGCAGGCAAGGCCATAGAACCCGAGACCGGCCGCATCAGGCCCTTGCAGTTATTGACCAGCCCTTTCCAGACCGAGGCCATGTCATCATTCGCCCAACCGGGCAAGGCGGCCCACCCAACCGACTGAAAACGACCGGACAAAGGTCTGACCTGCGTTTCTCGAAGCACGGCAAGATCGGGGACCTGCAAAGGACGTGACGCAATATCCGGTACAGGCTCGGCGCCAGGTGCCGGTGGTGGCGCCTCGGGGGGCACAGTGGTACATGCTGCTAACAGAACGAGCAACAAGGGTAAGAAGCGTTTTTTCATGGTCAGCTAAAAAGAAGCAACGGGCCGGTACAATTTCAGTGCAGCGTACGCGGCATGGCCAGAACGAACTCAGGGATGTCAGCTTCGAAGGGAATGCCGTTATCACCGACGCAATGGTAAGAGCCTTTCATGGTGCCAAAAGGGGTTGTCAGCGGACACCCGCTGGTGTATTCAAAGCTTTCACCAGGAGCCAGCAAGGGTTGCTGACCCACTATGCCCAGCCCCCTGACTTCTTGCACATTGTGGCGCTCATCGGTAATGATCCAGTGCCTGCTGATCACCTGGGCGGCATGCTGTCCATTATTGGTAATGCGCACGGTATAGGCAAATACAAACCGGTTTTTATCGGGGTCGGACTGCTCGGGAAGGTACTGCGGAGTAACAGAAATGCTCAGGTCATAGGGCTTCATGGGAAATTCCGCGAATTAACGTGTGCGCCTGCAATAATGTCATATGTTCACCGGAAAATGTTCCGAAGCCACTACAAGGTTCAAAGATTATGTCCACTA
>CAYTSJ010000117.1:0-6398 GCA_964440385.1 uncultured Pusillimonas sp.
AACGACAGGCATGGTTTTATTGGCCTTGGCAGACAACTCGTTGAACCGTGAGACCTTGCCGTATAAGCCCTGGCGTCCGGCCAGCGATGTGACGGCCCTGTTGTAGTGGTTATTCGCTGTACCCAGCGTTTCACCCAGTTTCTTAAGGTTCTCGGCAACCACCACAACCTGGTTATAAATTTCCCCGGCACGCGCGCTAAGCTCGTGGGCCTGCGCGTTACTGCGCGCCACCATCCAGACATTGGACACAGTTTTAAGGACAGGTAACAGCGTGGTATGAGACACCAGTACTATATTGCGCTGAAAGGCATAGTCAAACACGTGCCTGTCGGCCTTTAGCGTTTCGATATAGGCCGATTCCAGCGGAAGGAACATCAGCACAAAACCCGGGCTATTCAAGCCAACAAGGTTACTGTAATCCTTACGTGACAAGTCATCGATATGGTTACGAACCGCCTTGACATGTGCGGCTATCGCCTCTTCTCGCTGGTCGTCGGTTTGAGCCGACCACGACCGGTCGTAATCCACCAACGAGACCTTGCTGTCTATGACGATATGCTTGCCGTCGGGCAGATGGACTACGAAATCGGGCTGACGCAACTGGCCCGCAGCGTCGGTCAGGCGCGGCTGGGCTTGATAATGGTCGCCCTTCACCAGCCCGGCCAGCTCAAGGGTTTTCTCAAGTTGCAGTTCGCCCCAGTGACCTGCCAGTTTTTTATCGCCTTTCAGGGCTTGAGCCAATGTTTGGGCTTCGGCGCTCATGCGCAAACCCACATCAAGCACCTGCTGAATCTCGGTGCCAAGTCGGGCCTGCCCCTGCAATGAAGCATCATGCACCTGGTTCAGGCGTACCTGGAAGGCATGAATTTGCTCGCGAAAGGGTTGAAGCAAGGCATCAAGGGAAGACTGACTGGTTTGGGAAAAGGTTTGACCCTTTTCTTCAAGAATCTGACTGGCCAGACTTTGAAACTCGGTGCGCAAATGTTCACGCGAATGCTCAAGCGCGCGCTGCAAATTAACAAACCCGGCTTCTTTTTCATCGTGGGCAGACTGAAGGCGGACCAGTTGACGATCAAGATCAGAAATCCGTAAATTCGCGGCAGCAAGTTCTTGTTCTTTGTCGGCAGCATGGGCACGGGCTTCGTCAAAACGCTCGCGCAAATTGCTGTACTCGGCGGCCAACCTGGCGACCACCCCGCGAAAATAAAGTGCTGACAGCAGCAAGCCCAGCAAGATACCCGCTGAAATCAGGGCTGCGCCGCCACCAGTAATCGCGGCCATCAGTAAGGTTGAAAAATCCGACACTTAGACCTGATTTTTTTTGACACCAAAACAGTGATCGAGCGTCGGGAAACTGCCGTCGCGCACGCTTTCGGCATATTGAGACGCAGCATCACGTATGACAGAAGCCGCATCCCCAAACCGTTTGGCAAATTTGGGAATGCGATCACCACTCAGACCCAAAATATCTTCCGTCACCAATATCTGGCCGTCACAGGCCGGCGATGCACCAATACCGATGGTGGGAATGGACAGTGCGTCGGTGATACGGCGCGCCAGCGCCTCGGCAACGCCTTCAAGAACAACGCCAAACGCCCCCGCTTCCTGATGTGCGAGGGCATCCTGAAAAATCCGCTCGGCAGCCTCGTCGGTCAAGCCTTGAGCCTTGAACCCACCCATGGTGTTGACGTACTGCGGCATCAGCCCCACATGCGCCAGCACCGGCACGCCTCGCTCAACAAGGAAGCGGGTTGTGGGGGCCATCACAGCCCCCCCTTCGAGCTTGACGCCATCGGCACCGCTGAGTGACAACATACGCGCAGCACTTTGAAAGGCCTGGGCCGGGGATTCCTGGTAACTGCCAAAAGGCATATCAACGATGATGCACGCACGCTGTGTTGCACGAACGACCGCTGCGGCATGCGCGGCCATCTGGTCGACCGTGATCGACAAGGTGTCGGGCAACGCGTAGCCCACCATAGCCGTTGAGTCACCGATCAAGATCATGTCCTGGCTTTCATCAAGCAAACGTGCAATGGGCGCAATATAGGCCGTCAGCGATGCAATTTTCTTTTGGCCTTTATAGGCCATCAGTTGGGGAACGCTGATCCGTTTGACTTCAGAATGGATGCTCACGGGTAACTCCTGAAAATTCCTGGTGCTTATTGTATGGCGAACCACTGACCGTTCATGAACAGCCCAGGATAAGGGCCGAAAATTAGCCTGTTCACCTGCCTGAACTCTAATTCACACGATTTTTTCATGTATTTTTTTATCGGTATCCAGTTTGGCTGACACCACACGGGCCATGATAAAAAATGCGACCCCGGGTGACAGCGCAAATAAAACAAACAAGGCACGTGATGCATTGATTGCGCCTTCAACACCCCCCGGGTCTGTCATGCCGGCCGCATTCACGATCATGCCCGCCAGCGTTGACCCCAGCGCCAACGCATACAACTGAATGGTAATCATGGCCGAAGACGCAATACTTTCTTGCCCAGAGGGCGCGCTTCTGAAAACCTGCGCTAAAAGGTGAGGCCAGCAAATGCCGATACCAAAACCAACGCCGGTCATGCACACCGACAGGGGCAAGACCCAGAGCGTTTCGGTCACACCGGCCAATGGAAGTAATGCAAAAAGCCCCAGCAGCGATAAGGTCGATACCATTGGACCGCTGCGCATCAACCATCGTGCTGTCGCCGCTTCACGACCAGAACTGGAGATGGAACCGCTGGTCCAGCCCAATGACATGAGCGCGGTCATATAGCCTGCCGGTAAAGGCTCAAACCCGTGTATGGTCTGCAAAAAATAAGGAATGAAAATTTCTACGGTAATGGCAGCGCTCATGAGGCCGACACTGGCATAAATGCTGCCCATGGCCTGACGTACAGACCATGCCCCATCGGGTAACCAGCGAAGCGTTCGCGGGCGCTGATCAAGATGCCCTACATAAAACGCAACGGCTAACCCCGCAATGATCCCTAAAGCATTCCAGTGAACAGCGGTCGAAAGGCTACCTGCCGACACAACCAGTACCGACAAAACAATGAGCGCCACCTTGCCCACGGGTACATTGACCTTCTGCCTCGGCGCGTCGGCGTTGCTGACAGTATTTTCATTGATTTCACGCACCACCAACCAGGCCAGCGCAGCGGCCACCGGCAAAATAGCGCCAAAAGCCAAACGCCAATGGCCCGATTGCGCAAATACGCCCCCGATCGCAGGCCCACTGAGCGTGGCGACGCCCCACATGCTGGATGTCAACCCCATGGCCCGCGTCCAGAGGCGTTCTTCAAATACGATGCGAATCGAGGAATAACAAAGCCCCAGCAAAAGCCCGCCTCCCAGACCCTGAATCGTTCGTCCGAACAACATCAAAGCCATGTTCGGAGCAAGCGCACATACTGTGGTCGCTACCGAAAAAATGGCAATGGCCAACAAAAAGGCGCGCTTCAACCCCAAGACATCAAAGGCCTTGGCCGACAATGCAGAAGCCATGATCGATGCCGCAACGAACAATGTCATGTTCCAGGCATAGTATTCAAGCCCGCCAATGTCACGAACAACTGAAGGCAAAATGGTCGTAGCAATGTAGACATTGACCGCATGCAAGGCCACCCCACCTGCCACAGCCAAAGACCGCAAACCATTACGACCTGATAGCAGTTCGCCCCACGATGCGGGTTTGACAGGTTGCTGATGACTCATAACGATTCTTGAGGATAAAGTTGGCAGCGATCGCAATCCGGGTAAAAGCGCTCGATAATCGCCAAGACCTCTTCTGCCGTTTCAACGACGCTGATCAGTCCTCGGTCGGCTTCAGAAATCATGCCCTCTTCCACCAGAAAATCGAAGTTAACCAGTTTGGACCAGAAGGATTTACCCACCAGCACAATCGGCATGCGCGCCATTTTTTCGGTTTGCACCAAGGTCAGCGCTTCAAAGAGCTCATCCAGTGTACCGAAGCCTCCTGGAAACGCCACTAAAGCGCGCGCGCGCATCATGAAGTGCATCTTGCGTAGCGCAAAATAATTGAAATGAAAACACAGCGCCGGGCTGATGTAGGGGTTGGGCTCTTGCTCATGCGGCAACGTGATATTCAGGCCGATACTCAGGGCGTCAGCATCAAACGCCCCCCGGTTGCCCGCTTCCATGATGCCAGGCCCTCCGCCCGTAACGATCACAAACTGACAGCCCCCCTGCGCTTGATACCGCTGCGACACAATCCGGGAGAAACGACGCGCCTCTTCGTAATAGCGTGAATAGTGAACCTGACGACTGGCCCTGGTGACCGCCTGACGTGCCTTTAAGTCATCAGGGTGACGCGCAGCAAACTCGGTCGCTTCGCGAAGCTGCGTCTGCGCCTTATCGGCCGACAAAACACGAGCACTGCCAAAAACCACAATCGTCGAATCAATATGATTGCGTCGAAGAGAATCTTCGGGCTTCATCAGTTCCAACTGCAGCCTGACCGGCCTCAGATCTTCAGCCTCCAGGAACTCGGCATCTTTATAAGCCACCCGATAAGACGGGCTATTGCGCAGGGCAAGCCTTTGCTCTCGAATCTGTTCAGCGGTAAGAGCGTCACTGGGATGCAAGGTCATAGTCAACAATTTCATCAGATTTGAGGTTACAGAATGTTCCGACAGACTTGTTTTGACAAAAAATCTGCTTTAATTGATCACCATTTTGGCTGAACACTTTGAATCAGTAGCGCACAGACATCATGCAAAACTTAAAGATCGGAACGCGACTTATTTTAACCTTCGCGCTTATGTTGGTTTTCATCACCTTGGTTGCAGGGATTGGCCTTTGGCGCATCAACGCCTCAGACAATACCACTGTCGAGTTGACACAAGACAAGCTGACCAACGAACGCATGATCAGTGAATGGAGCAAGCTGACCGCTCTGAACGCAGTACGTACCATCGCGAATTCAAAACTGACCGATAGCACCACCATCAAGTATTTTGAAGAACAGATGAAAGCCACCAGTGCTGAAATCACAAAACTTCAAAACAGCCTTAAAGAACGCCTCAAAGACGACGAGGCACAGCGCTTGTACGCCGCGATTCAAGAGCGTCGCACCGAGTACGTAACAAAACGCAGCGCTGCCCTGGAACAACGCAAAGCGGGGAATGAAGCCGCCGCGAAAGCCTTTTACGAAACAGAACTCGAGGGGCTGCTTGACCGCTACAACGCCAGCATCAACGATTTGCTGGCATACGAAAGAAAACTGATTAACCGTCAAGCCCAAGGCCTGCACAGTGAAAACACCGTCGGCTTCAATTTACTGGTAGGCATGGCCGCGCTCGCGCTGGTGCTAGGAGTCCTGCTGGCCTGGGCCATCACCAACTCCATCACTTTGCCACTGCGTTCTGCGGTGTCATTCGCCCAAAAAGTATCTGCACGCGATCTGACAGGCCAACTGAAATCGACCGGAACCGACGAAATTGCCGCCCTGCGCAATGCCTTGCAGGACATGAACGCCAATTTGCTCAGTGTGATTCGCGAAGTGAAACAAGGGGCCGAATCAATTGCCACCGCATCCAGCCAGATCGCAGCGGGTAACGTTGACCTTTCTTCTCGCACTGAAGAACAGGCCAGCTCATTGGCGCAAACCGCCGCCACCATGGAAGAATTGACAACCACCGTCAAGCAAAATGCAGATAATGCACGGCAGGCCAATGGTCTTGCAGAATCAGCCGCATCTATCGCAACGCGTAGCGGCGAAGTGGTGTCCAAAGTAGTACACACCATGGGTGCCATCAACAGTTCGTCAAAACAGATTGTTGACATCATCAGCGTCATTGACAGCATCGCGTTTCAAACCAACATCCTGGCACTCAACGCGGCCGTCGAAGCCGCCAGGGCAGGCGAACAAGGTAAAGGGTTTGCCGTGGTTGCTGCCGAGGTCCGCAACCTGGCCCAGCGCAGCGCACAGGCTGCCAAAGAAATCAAAGGTCTGATCGACAAATCGGTCACCATCACCGAGGAAGGTAACCAACTGGTTTCCGAAGCCGGCAAAACAATGGAAGAAACCGTCGCCAGTATCCGCAGAGTCACTGACATCATGGGTGAAATCACTGCCGCCAGCCAGGAACAAAGCATCGGTATTGACCAGATCAACCTGGCTGTTTCACAAATGGATCATGTCACCCAGCAAAACGCCGCTCTGGTTCAAGAAGCGGCTGCGGCATCAGACAGTATGCAAGATCAGGCCAAACACATGGCCGAACTCGTATCCACTTTCCGTATTGGTGACAGTACTCACCACGAAATCGACATTACGCCTCGCGCTGTCGTTGCTCCAAAGCAACCGACACATCAACTTCAAGGGAAAAAACACCTGCTTTCCTAGGGTTTACCAGAATATGACCCGTTGTAAAACGACG
>CAYTSJ010000118.1:0-6387 GCA_964440385.1 uncultured Pusillimonas sp.
ACCCATACGATTTATCAATGGGGTGACCCGGCCTTGCACGAGAAATACCTGAAGCCTGCGCTGCGCGGTGAAAAGGTCGCCGCGTTTGCGATTACCGAGCCTGGTGCGGGCTCGGACGCGGCCTCGTTGCGCACCCGTGCCACCCGCGTCGATGGCGGCTTTGTGCTGAACGGTACCAAAATGTTTACCAGCAACGGCACGGTCGCTGACTTCATTACTGTGGTTGCCACAACTGACCCGACCAAAGGCCTGAAGGGGTTGGAGCTTTTTCTGGTGGACACCGCCAGCCCCGGGTTTTCTGTGGGTCGCAAGCTCGACAAGTTTTCTGTACGCAGCTCAGACACTGGCGAACTGGTGTTTGAAAACGTCTTTGTTCCCGATGACTATTGCCTTAACAAAGGCTCCACCGGCAGCAGTTTCCTGAATGCCTACAAGTCACTGACCGTTGATCGCATTTTTACGGCGGCCCTGGCCTTGGGCGGCGGTCGTGCTGCCTACGATGCGGCACTTAAATACGCTAAAGAACGTGAGCAGTTTGGTCAGCCTATCGGCAAATTTCAGGCCGTGCAATTCCGCTTGGTTGACATGCTGGCCAAGCTCGAGCAAGCCCGGTTGTATACCTATCATGCTGCGGCGCTGGCCGATCAGAATGCGTCCATCACGACGGAAGCGGCCATGGCGAAAATTGTGGCGGCTGAGGGTTGTCACGAAGTGTGCGAAATGGCGATGTCAGTGTATGGTGGATGGGGTCTGATGAATGAGTTTCCGGTCCAGCGTTTTTTACGTGACTCTTATTTCCCCATGATCGGGGGAGGTACCGGCGACATCATGCGTCTTATTGTTTCAAGGCAGCTCGGGTTCTAACCAAGGTTTTCAATTAAAACTGCAAGATAAGCAGGTTCACAACGATAAATACATTTTTTCTTTCAACAGCAGGAGACTTATTCATGAAAAAAACATTATTGGCCTTTGCGCTGGCCGCTGTCATGCCCCTTTCGGCCGCTATGGCCCAAGACACCATCAAAGTGGGCCTGATTGTCGGTGAAACCGGGCCAGGTGCATCGCTGGGTATTCCCTATAAAAGCACTTTCGCCATCATGCCTGAGACCTTGGGGGGGCTGAAGGTGGATATCGTCATGCTTGACGATGCTACTGATGCAACCCTGGCGGTTAAGCAGGCCCGCAAGCTGGTCGAACAAGACAAGGTTGACCTGATTTTTGGTTCGGGTAATGTGCCTACGGCCATTGCCGTCGCCGAAGTCACCAACGCGGCCAAAGTGCCCCAGATTGCCCTGACGCCTACACCGCTCAAGCCCGATACCAGCCCCTGGACATTCTCGATTCCTCAACCCATGAACATCATGTCGGTGCCCGTTGTGCGTCACATGCAAGCCAACGGCATCAAAACCGTGGGCTTCATCGGCTTCTCCGATTCATGGGGTGAGCTGGTCATCAATAACTTCAAGGGTGTTCCTGGCAACGATATCAAGATCGTTGCTGAAGAGCGCTATGCCCGCAACGATACCAGCGTTGCAGGTCAGATCCTGAAACTGCTGGCCGCCAAGCCCGATGCCATTCTGGTGGGCGGTTCGGGTACCCCGGCCGCATTGCCCCATACCGCATTGCGCGAACGTGGCTATAAAGGGCCTATCTATCACAACCCTGCCGTGATTAATAAAGACTTCCTGCGTGTCGGTGGCAAGGCTGTTGAAGGGGGCTACGCAACCACAGGTCCGGTTATCGTGGCTGAACAGCTCGATGACAGCAACCCGATCAAACCTGTTGCACTTGATTTCATCAAGCGTTACGAGGCCAAGTATGGCAAGGGCAGTGTCAGTGCCTTCTCTGCCTACTCATGGGATGCCTACCTGGTTGCTGACCAAGCTGTGCGTACAGCGGCTGGCAAAGCCAAACCGGGCACACAAGAGTTCCGTAATGCCATTCGCGATGCCCTTGAGTCAGGTAAAGAAGTGACCGGTGTTCATGGTGTTTACGCCATGACCCCCAAAGATCATACCGGGCTTGATGACCGTGCGGCTGCATTGGTGCAGATCGAAAACGGTGGCTGGAAACTGCTCAAGACACCTTCAAAATAATATCCAGGTACGCATTTAAAAGGCCGCCACACCTTAGGGTGTAGCGGCCTTTTTATCGTCAGGTTCTGGCAAACCCGACTTCAAAGCACATAACGCGCCAGATCTTCGCGACTGGCGGTTTCTTCCAGTTTGTCATTGACGAAAGCGGCATCAATAGTAATGGTTTTACCGCTGTTGGACAGCGCATCGAATGACAGGTCTTCCAGCAGTTTTTCCATGACGGTATACAGCCGGCGCGCACCGATGTTTTCAGTGCGTTCATTGACGTCAAACGCCAGTTCAGCCATGCGACGTACGCCTTCTTCAGTGAAATCAAGCGTGACGTCTTCGGTAGCCAGCAAGGCGCTGTACTGCTTGGTCAGCGAGGCATCGGTGTCGCACAAAATGCGTACAAAATCCTGGGCGGTCAAAGATTCAAGTTCAACCCGAATCGGAAAACGACCTTGCAGTTCCGGAATCAGGTCAGAGGGGCGCGATAAATGAAACGCACCCGATGCGATGAACAAAATATGGTCAGTTTTAACAACGCCGTATTTGGTATTGACGGAGGTGCCTTCGACCAGAGGTAACAAGTCGCGTTGTACCCCCTGACGTGACACGTCGCTGCCCGCCTGTTCCTGGCGCGTGGCAATTTTGTCGATTTCATCCAGAAAGACAATGCCGTTTTGTTCGGCATTGGCCACGGCAACACTGCGCAAATCTTCTTCGTTGATACGCTTGGCGGCTTCTTCTTCGGTAATCAGCTTGAAGGCCTCTTTAACCGGCATTTTGCGGGTTTTTTTCTTTTCGCGTCCCAGTCCGGCAAACATCCCTTTCAGTTGCTCGGTCATTTCTTCCATGCCGGGCGGGGCCATGATTTCCATTTGGGGCATGGGCTGCTGGACTTCGATTTCGATTTCCATGTCGTCAAGTTGCCCTTCGCGCAAACGTTTGCGGAAAGTTTGACGTGCTGCGTTTTCTTCGCGCTGAGGCTCGCCATGGGCATTACGCGGGGGCGGAATCAGGACGTCAAGGATGCGATCTTCGGCGGCATCTTCGGCATGGGTACGAACGCGTTTCATTTCCTGTTCACGCGTTTGCTTGATCGAGATTTCGATCAGATCACGAATGATGGTGTCGACATCGCGCCCGACGTAACCGACCTCGGTGAATTTGGTGGCTTCAACTTTGATGAAAGGTGCGTTGGCCAGTTTGGCCAGGCGGCGTGCAATCTCGGTTTTACCGACCCCGGTAGGCCCGATCATGAGAATGTTTTTGGGCACGATTTCGTGACGCAGGGGCATGGGGACCTGCTGACGTCGCCAGCGGTTACGCAGCGCTACTGCGACAGAGCGTTTGGCTTTGTGCTGGCCAACAATATGTTTGTCGAGCTCAGAGACGATCTCGCCGGGGGTCATGTTCAGTGCAGACATAAAGGGTGGTCTCAGAGGGTTTCAATGACGTGATTCTGGTTGGTGTAGATGCACAGGTCACCTGCAATTTCCAGTGATTTTTTGACGATTTCAGCAGGCGACAATTCAGTGTTCCTCATCAGGGCAAGGGCGGCAGACTGCGCGTAAGCGCCTCCGGAGCCAATGGCGGCCAGGCCGTTTTCCGGTTCCAGCACATCACCGTTACCACTCAGTACCAGAGAGTGATCAGCATCGGCGACGATCAGCATGGCTTCCAGGCGGCGCAGCACACGGTCAGTGCGCTAGTCGCGGGTGAGTTCTACCGCGGCCCGCATGAGATTGCCCTGATGCTTTTCAAGCTTGCCTTCAAAGCGTTCCTGCAGTGTGAAGGCATCAGCCGTGGCACCTGCAAAGCCTGCAAGCACGCGGTCGTGGTAAAGCTTGCGGATTTTGCGGGCAGTACCTTTGAAGACGATGTTGCCCAAGGTGACTTGCCCGTCTCCGCCGATGGCGACCTGGTTGCCGCGACGAACGCAAATGATGGTGGTGGCGTGAAATTGTTCCATGGCTATTTTTTCCCTTTGACTTTCCTAGATGAGGGCTTCGGCGAAAAGTTCAAGTTGACGGCGTGTTATCAAAAGTATCGGCGTCAATGATTCGGATCGTATCTGGCGAGTTTTATGGCCGCTTCGATGATGCCCTTCAATGCAAAAGCCATCGCTGTGCGGCGATGGCTTACCGGAACTTATCAAAACCGGGATGTGCAAAAAAGCATCCCGGTCTGATTCAAAATAAATCGCGGACTGCTGTTCAGTCGCCGTAGAGCTTCTGACGCATCTCGCGGCGCTCTTGCGCTTCGAGTGACAGCGTGGCCGTCGGGCGAGCCAGCAGGCGAGGAATGCCGATAGGTTCGCCAGTTTCTTCGCACCAGCCGTAAGTGCCGCCATCAATCAGCGACAATGACTGCTGTACCTTCTTGAGCAATTTGCGCTCACGGTCACGGGTACGCAATTCAAGGGCGTGCTCTTCTTCGATCGTGGCGCGGTCGGCCGGGTCAGGCACAAACTGTGTTTCGCGCAAGTGCTCGGTCGTGATGTCGGCGTTGGTCAGGATCTCTTGTTCGAGCTGCTTGAGTCGATGTTTGAAGAAGGCCAATTGCGCCTCGTTCATGTAGTCAGACTCGGGCATTGCCAGGAGCTCTTGTTCGGTGAGCAACTTGGGTTGTGCTTCTTCTTTGGTAGTGGCTGACTTCGTGGCCATGTTGTACCCCCTAAAAATATAACGTCAATACAGCTGATCAAGCCAGACAGTTGTCCAGGCCTTGACGGAAAATGTCTTCTGGCAGCTTGCGGCCGATGAATACCATTTTGGTGTTGGGCTTCTCGCTGGACAGCCAGGCTTTGCCGGGTTCTGCGCCCATCATCATGTGCACGCCCTGGAACAGCATGCGACGGTTGATGCCTTTCATGTACAGAATGCCTTTATAGCGTAGCAGGTCTGGGCCATAAACCTGCACAATGCCACCCAGGAATTCTTCCAGGCGCTCGGGGTCGAACGCCTTGTTCGAGCGATACACAAAGGCCTGAATTTCATCGTTGTGATGAGCGTGATGATGGTGCCCATGATCATGACCGTGACCATGGTCGTGGTGATCGTGTCCGCAGTGCTCGTCACAGGTGTGATCATGGCTATGGCCATGATGGTGAGCTGCGTCGGGATGTTCTTCAGCCAGAAAATCCGGGTCGATATCCAGAATGGCATTCAGATTGAAGCCGCTGAGGTCCAGGACTTCTTTGATATCCACTTCGCCAAAATTGACCGGTTTGATCGGTGCTCGCGGATTCATCTTGACCAAGCGTGCCCGCAAAGCCTGATATTCGTCTTCTGTAACCAGGTCTTTTTTGGACACCAGAATACGATCGGCGAAACCTACCTGCTTTTGTGCTTCTTCTTGTTGATCCAGCGTTTCCATGCCGTGTTTGGCGTCGACAACCGTGATGACCGCATCAAGGCGATAGTAATCGGCGATATCGTCATCCATGAAGAAGGTCTGACACACGGGGCCTGGGTTCGCCATGCCGGTTGTTTCGAGCACAATACGGTCGAATTTGATGTCGCCAGACTCACGCCGTGTGCGCAGTTCGTTCAGGGCGCGTTGCAGGTCTCCGCGGATGGTGCAGCAAACGCAACCGTTGCTCAGCTCGATGACTTGTTCGTCGCTATCCTGGATCAACAGTTCGTTGTCGATGCTTTCAGGTCCGAACTCGTTTTCAATGACAGCAATACGCTGACCATGGTTTTCAGAGAGTACGCGCTTGAGCAATGTGGTTTTACCCGCACCCAGAAACCCGGTAAGGATGGTGACAGGTACCATTTTGTCGATTTTTACTGCGGTATTCATCTTAAGGCTCACAAGGCGCGGCCTGGATATGGCAAAGCGCTTGTCAAGCGTCTACAACTTTATTCCAGAACCGCGTAAAAAAGAATCAGCGTGCGATTACATCACAGCAGCACGAATAGAGCAAACTTTTGTGTTAGTGGTTGTATTTCAAGAGAAAAGTCTTCGTTGACTAACTGTGGGTGTGGTTATGACCACAGTGTTGTGAAACATCTGATTTTGATTTCTTCTGATGACAAGGGGTGCACAAGGCGCGTAACTCGGTTTCGTGGTGATTGAGTACAAAACCGGCGCTGGCTACTTTTTGAGCCAGTTGCCGATGCAGTTTCGGGTCGCTGAACTCGGCCACGGCACCACACTCGGTGCAAATCACCAGAATGTCATGACGGTCTCCCGCGGCATCCATGCACGCTGCCCAGGCGTTAACTGCATCCAGTCTGTGAATTAGCCCTTCGGCGATCAGGAAGTCAAGGGCCCGGTAAACCGTGGGCGGTGCAGCACC
>CAYTSJ010000119.1:0-6380 GCA_964440385.1 uncultured Pusillimonas sp.
TCGACCCATTGCAGCCATTCGGATTTCGCCAAGCGATCACTCCTACGCAGGTTAGTGTGCTGCATCGACTGGTTGGGTCCGCCAGCGATTGCGGCCATTGGTACTGTGAGTTCGTCGAGCACGGTCACGGAATCGTCGTGTAGCCCCCGTTCACAAACCAGGCATCACTAGCCAACGTGCGATAGGTCGCGTACTGCCAGCTATTAGGCCGAGCTAAATGGATATCCCTCTCGTCGGCGAGAAATTGTTGGACCGCCGCAGCACCGCCGCGATTGGCTTGCAGGATTAACCGATCGCGGAGGATCGGCAATTCGTCATTGGCGTTAGTCGTGAAGGTGATCGCCAGCCCACAGGCTTCAAAATGCCGTCGAACACGATCTTGATTAGTCGCAGACCACGTCGGAGGGGGGGTCGCGTTGAATACCAGCACAGGCGGGGGGCCGGGATTTAGCGTCGCGCTGACCCATGCATCCGTCAACAAATGCTGGTCGAAATATGGGTGGAAGGTCTGTTGTCCAGCGGTTTTTGGATATTTCGCACGTTTTTTATCATTGCAAAAGTGACAGGCTGGCACGAGGTTGCTTGGCAAAATTGCCAAATCGGGATAACGTGACTTAGGCAGATGGTGGTCACAATGAGCAACGTTGCCTACCCCGCATAGAGGGCAGCGATTATTTGGTGCGGAGTTGCGAATGCGGTCGTAGACTACGCGAGCAGCGCCTTTGGTTTTGCTTAAATGTCCCTCGTAGAGTCCGATCAGTTCGGATTTTGTTACCGCGCCTACTGATTGAACACGTGGGATGAGGTGGAGCGAAGCCGCCATGGCGTTCGACTGATAAGCGATGCCTGTGGCAGTGAAATTTGCAGCAATCGCTGTTAAGCGAGCGTGTAAGTTAGTGTCCGTCGTAGCGCCGAGACACAATGCAAAAACATCGGCCGGTGTATCCGCAGGAGGGGGCAAACTTCGCATATCAGATCTCCGTAGCGGTTGTGTCAGATGCTGACGGAGGAGCCATACTGAGCGCGCGTGCCAGGGACCGCGCCTCGCCTCCAAGCCTGTTGCCGAATTTTTCAATAACCTGATCGTACCCACCCGCCTGCACTGCCTCTGTAATGAGGCGGTGGAATCCGGTTTGAGCTACCTCAAGTCCAAATACTTCACGCGTGAGAATTCCAACATTTTCACCAAAGGTCTCAAGCTCCGGTCGATCAGCGCGTGCGGAAAGGCCCGTGCGATTCAACACCCAAGCGCAAGAACGTGGAACCTCTTGTAATACGACGGGCGAATGTGTCGCGATGATCGCAACACCGTTGCGGTTTGTGAGAAGCTCGCTTAGAGCACGCACAAAGGCAGATAACAGCGGAGGGTGTAGATGTCCCTCTGGTTCATCGATCAGAACGAGTGACTTTTCTTCGACCAGTTCGACCAGCCGCGTAATCGTAAGCAGGACGACACTATGACCTGAGCTCAGCCGTCTAAACCATTGCCGCGTACGAGATTCCCAACCTTCTTCAGCGTCATCGATAACGGTCTTTGCATTGGCATCAAGAAATAATGGGTCAGTTTCAAGTGATTCGATAGCGCGCAACCAGCTGCGGCGGCGTGTTGCGCCGCGACAAGCTGAGATGCTTTTGAGAAAATCCCGAGAGAGCTCTTGCCGCCCCTTGATTGTTAGTGTCGCCAGCCCATCGTCATCAGTTGACGACATTTGTTCTGCGGATTCACGGATCAGCCCAACGTAGGCGTACTTTACTTCTAGGCGGGAGTTTGAGGATACGAGCGGGCCATATTCATCGAACGGGCTAAACGAAACCGTAACTAGGCCAGCAAAACCGTGCCCCTTCCCCACAAATGGATTGCTCAAACCAAACGGGCTAAGCGTGCCTATCATTCCCACGGCCCCTCCATCACGCGCCGGAAGTCCGAAAAAGGCTCGCGACAAGTAGTCAAAACAACGCGTTTTACCTACGCCATTGCGGCCGATGACGACATGAACGTTGGTTGGAGGATTTGCTGCTGGTGTAACTTGAAAGTTGAGTTGAGGCGGCGCGTCTGTTGTGCGCGGATCCTGCGGAAACGTAAAACTAAATGCAAAACTTGTCAGAGCTGCATCGCCATTCGCAAGGCGGTTGAAGCGGTTCCGCACACGATCAATGTCGATATCGCGGAGCAGCGATTGTTTGAGCACCTCTTCATCAGCATACTTGTCGAGTATCGTTGGATTCCGGGCAATGTCGCGTATCGCCTTGAGAAACCAATCGCGATACTCTTCACCAAGTTCGTTGAGCTGCTCATAGTAATTCTCATGCTGACCAATTGAAAACCATGGCTCATTGAGAATAGGAAATGAAGCCGGTAGCAAAGCTGAGGTTCTTCCTGACTCGGGACCCATGCCAGCTTGTGCAATCTTTACATGGCCAATCTCGATTTGCTGATTGTCTTGCGTAACTACGACGACAAAGAACTGCGTAACCCAAGTGAACCAATCATTCCAATTGTCTCGAACGAGTAGTACTTCGTTCCCATTGCTAGGTGCCGATGGAGATTCGACGATCCTGAATAACATTACTTCTCCCCCTTCGAGTCGACGTCATCGTTATCTAGAACGATGTCTTTTTTTTATTTCCCCAAAAAACACAGCGTATCCTTGCATCAAGTATGCTGCTCGTCGATTCCAACGATGTCTAATCCTGAGCGGTAACTGCAAGGTATGGATCGTACGTCCCGAAAGCTGCTTGAGTGCCCACAATCAGACCGCCTGCGCAGTGTATCGCACGGATAGTTTCGGTGATGCAACGGGCATGCTACCTACCACCTGCCGAATGATCAGTATTGGTTAACGCCAATAGCCATGAATCGCCAAAAATCTCGTAGATTAGCCTGAAGCAGTCAACAACAGAAAAATACTGACCGGCTGCTTCTGGCCGAGAGCAGTCACATAAATTGATGTCCCTGATCAAATTGACTAGCTCAGGAAAATAATCGTACTACTTCAAAATTCTAGGGTTGGATTGTAGTGCCCATTATGGCTGATCTATGATCCTATCGAATACATATGAATATCTAAACAGATGCTTTTTGCACGCATGCGCTGGAAGAATGAGCATTGCACCTAGCCCTTCTCCCCCTGGTTGACATGCTTTTGTATCGGGGTCCCTGGTCTCAAACTCAACACTTCAGAGGACCTCGGCAGGGACTATTGGATTTTATTTAATAGCAGAAGGGTCTCGTGAGCCCCTTCGAAGCGCCTTCGTGTATTGAAAACTAAAGCGAATTCTGGGGTTTTAAAGTCCGTTAAAAACGTTCTTTAGCCAGCCCCTTTCCCATCAGAAATAATTTTCAAATTCAGCTGAGTATTTGCCTATACCTAAATAAGCCCTGAAAAACTTGTGAAACAAGATCGGGGCTGGATTTCATTAACCCTTGAATTTAGGAAGGAAACTACTCATGCGTACATTTGCTATTCTCTATCAAACATTCTGGACTGGGCGAACGGGGCGCGAGCTTAATAAAGCCGGGGCAGAAACACAAGTTGTGGCCCTATATTTGATCAGCAGTCCCCACTCAACATTCATAGGCATGTACAGTCTGCCCATGGCGTATGCGTGTCATGACTTGGGTATGAGTGCTGAGCAAATCGAAAAAGCGTTCAATACACTTGAAGCCCTTGGATTTGCAAAATACGATCACATCAACGAAGTGGTTTTCGTATTGAATGCAGCAAAGTTCCAAATCGGTTCGTCACTCAAACCGAACGACAACAAAATCAAAGCGATCAAACGCGAATTCAGTATCATTCCGGACGAAAGTCCTTTGAAAAAGGAATTTCACGAAAAATACGCCGGAGCCTACCATCTTGATGCGGATCAAGATCAAGGTCGAGCCAGTTACAAGCAATCAAATGTATTTCCGTCATATGAATCTCATGATGGAGATGATATTTAGTGATGGGTATTCCACAGGCCGCTTCATGACCGCGGGAATTTTAAGTTCACCAATTAAAGGCCTGGCGACATCTTAGCCCCAGATCTGGCCCTCAATGCTTCATATAGTTGCGCCGGGCCGAGCAGGGTATCTTTCAACCCATCCTGAATCCGTTGGGAATTCAATGCCTGACTACTCATGGCCGTATGTGCTTCCAGTGCATCCATAATGGCAAACATGATGGCTTGGGACAGATCCGGCGAATTGGCGAACTGTTCTTTGGTGTTGTTGGCCGCTTGCTGAACCAGTGTTTCGTTTTCAAGCAACTTGCCTTTTAAGACGCCGTTCACGTAGACCAGCTGATCATTGTCAGACAACTCGCCCTCAAACAAGCCATTTACCTTTTCGATGATTTCATCCAGGTAGGCTTTTTGCTTTTCTTGGACGCTGCCGCTGCCGGTTTCTGCCATCGGTGCTAGTTTCGGGCTGTCACCGTTATTCAGATTCAGCGCCTGTTGGCCCCGGTTCTTCAGGGTGTGGTGCGTAAGGACCACTTTGGATAAATCAACGGTGTCGCGTTCGCGACCAAAATCGAGCAATGGAATCAGGCGTTTATAAAAGATGAAGCGCTTTTCGATGTCGGTGTTGCCATAGTCAAAAATCTGCGACAAGAACGCGTACAGACGGTTGAACGCACCCATGTCAGCCTTGAATAACACCAAAACGTCCATAGCGTCCTTGGCGGATTTCGCACCATTTTCATCACGGTTTGCCTCCGCATTGGCTTTTTCAGCCTGCAAGGTCTTGTACCGCTTCAGAAGCCGATCGGCCACCGGTGCGATTGCCGCAGATAGCTGGGTTTGCGTGCTGTTGGGGCTCATTTCAATCTGGGCCACACGGTCAACTTCGAAGCTGTCGTAGTGCCCAGAGGCATCAAGCTTGGCCCTCAGGTCAAAGACCAGATTGGGGTCGGTGTTCGCTTCAAGCTGTGCTGTCTCGTAGTATGTTTTGAACGCCGTCAGAACGTCTTGGGCATCGTTGACGAAATCCAGGATATACGTCGTGTCTTTGCCAGGATGAGCTCGGTTCAAGCGTGACAGCGTCTGCACAGCCTGAATGCCGCCAAGTTTTTTGTCAACATACATGCCGCACAGCAAGGGCTGGTCAAAACCGGTCTGGAACTTGTTGGCAACCAGAAGCAGGTGGTATTCCGGCGCCTTGAATGCTTCGCGGATATCGCCTTTCAAGCCGGGGTTGAGCAGCTTGTTATGTTCGGTGACCGGTTCCGGGTAACTCTCGGGGTCGTTAACCTCGCCAGAAAAGGCCGTCATAACACCGAGTTGGTAGTTTTGTTTGGCAATGTAGGTGCTAATGGCTTTTTGCCAGCGCACGGCTTCTTTGCGACTGCCGACCACCACCATCGCCTTAGCTTTGCTATTGAGCAAGGGCTGAACATTTTCTCGAAAATGCTCCACGACGACCTGTACCTTCTGGGCAATGTTGTACGGGTGCAGACGCACCCACTTCATAATGCCTTTCAAGGCTTCAGACCGTTCGACCTGGGTTTCGTCATATTCCTGACCGTTGTTGGCCAGTTTGAACGCTAAATTGTAGGTCGTGTAGTTACGCAGCACATCCAGGATGAAGCCTTCCTCGATGGCCTGGCGCATGGAATAGACATGGAAAGGTTGGGGCAGTCCCTGGCTGTCTTTTTGTCCGAAGAGTTCCAGCGTTTTCTGCTTGGGCGTCGCCGTAAAGGCCACATAGGTCAGGCCGGTATCACCGCTGTTTTGGCTTGACTTGGCTGACATCTGCATGGTCAGCAGAGTTTCGGTGTCGATTTCACCGCCGTCCTGAAGTTCCGCCAGTTCTTGTGCGGAAAGCACTTGTTTGAGTTTGGCGGCTGCTTCGCCGGTTTGCGAACTGTGCGCTTCATCCGCAATGACAGCAAATCGCTTGCCTTCCGTGGCGGCCAGCTTTTGTACGGCCTCCAGGGCGAAAGGGAAGGTCTGGATCGTACAGACAATGATTTTCTTGCCGTCTTTGAGTGCCTGCGAAAGTTGGGCGCTTTTGCTGCCGTGCTCATCGCTGACCGTGGCCACCACGCCCGTCGTGCGCTGAAAATCAAAAATGGCCTCTTGTAACTGGGCATCCAGCACATTGCGGTCGGATACGACCAGCACGCTGTCGAACAGCTTCTCGTGGTGTTCGTTATGCAGGTCAGCCAGGAAGTGAGCAGTCCAGGCAATAGAGTTTGTTTTCCCAGATCCGGCTGAATGCTGAATCAGGTAGCGCCCGCCAGGCCCATGCTCGCGTACATCGGCCACGAGTTTTCGGGTGGCATCCAGCTGGTGGTAGCGTGGAAAAATGACGCTGGACAGCTGCTTTTTGTCGTTACGCTTGCCGATCAGGTAGCGTCCCAGAATTTCCAGCCAACTATCGCGTTGCCAGACTT
>CAYTSJ010000120.1:0-6369 GCA_964440385.1 uncultured Pusillimonas sp.
ATGGGCCCCCAGGGCTGCGGCCAACAGTATCAGTTCGCGGTGCGACCGCAATGCCGTCACCGCCAGCGTCATGCAAATCACCACGCTCAGGGTGATGTTCAACAACATCAGGGTCGTTACATGCATGCTGCCAACCAGATAAATTAAGAGGTTTGTCGATCCGGCAGCATTCTATCAGGCAGGGTTGAACACGCAATAGTCGCCAGAATCAGCCGCACCAGGACGCCATGCGTTCCGGATTGATGTTGTAGCGTTTGATAGCCTCTGAAACGCGTCTGCTCTCGAGGGTTCCCTGCCTGGCCAGCGCATGCAAGGCAGCCACAACAATGTGATGCCGATCGACTTCGAAAAAACTGCGCAAGGCGCTGCGAGTATCGCTGCGTCCAAATCCGTCGGTGCCCAAAGTCACATAGGGGGCATCAACATAGCTGGCAATCAGTTGCGGGTAAGCCCGCATATAGTCGGTAGCCGCGATAACGGGTAAAGCACCGGCCAGTTGGGCCTGCACATGGCTCACGTGTTGGGGTGCCTCCGGATGCAGCCGATTGGCGCGTTCCACCTCGCGTGCGTCCCGTGCCAGTTCCGTGAAACTGGTCACACTGAAAACATCGCTGCCAATCTGCCAGTCGGCCGCCAGCAAGTCAGCCGCAGCAATCACCTCGCGCAAAATAGCGCCAGAACCCAGTAAACGCACCTGCCCCAACGCTTGATCGGGGGCATAGCGGGCAAAACGATACATCCCCTTGATGACATCCCCCTCCACCCCTGAGGGTAGCGAAGGCTGGGCATAATTTTCGTTCATCAGGGTGATGTAATAAAACTCATCGACCTGCTGTTCCATCATGCGGCGGGCGCCGTGATCAATGATGACCGCCAACTCACCGGCAAAGGCGGGATCGTAGGCACGGCAATTGGGAATCATCGCGGCGTGCAGATGACTGCTACCGTCCTGATGTTGCAAGCCTTCGCCACCCAAAGTCGTTCTGCCTGCGGTCGCCCCCAACAAGAACCCTCGGGCGCGCTGATCGGCAGCGGCCCAGATCAGATCCCCCACCCGCTGGAATCCGAACATGGAGTAGTAGATATAGAAGGGCAACATGGGCATACCATGTACGCTATACGATGTTGCCGCGGCAATCCATGATGACACGGCGCCCGCCTCGGTAATGCCCTCTTCAAGCAACTGGCCATCTTTCGCTTCGCGGTAATACAGCATCGAACCTGCATCTTCAGGTTCATACAACTGCCCTTCGGGCGCATAAATACCGATCTGGCGAAACAGGCTGGCCATCCCGAAAGTGCGCGCTTCATCAGCCACGATGGGCACTACGCGTGGTCCCAGCACCTTGTCTTTGAGCAAATTGCTGAACACACGAATCGCGGCCATCGTTGTCGACATTTCCTTGTCATCCGAGGTCAAGGCAAATTTGCCATAGTCGGCCAGTGGCGGCACTACGACCGGATACGCCTTGGACTGACGCGCAGGTAGATAACCGCCAAGCGCAGCGCGACGTTCTTTTAAATAACGGATTTCGGCGCTGTCGTCCGCAGGACGGTAAAAGCGTAATTCCTGAAGGTCCTGATCTGACAGCGGCAAGGCAAACCGGTCGCGGAAATCGCGCAGCCCTTCCATATCGAGCTTCTTGGCCTGATGAGCGGTCATGCGTGATTCGCCGGCGCTGCCCATGCCGTACCCTTTTTTAGTTTTGGCCAGAATCACCGTAGGCCGCCCCTTGTGCGCACGTGCGGCAGCAAATGCGGCATACAGTTTACGAAGATCATGACCACCCCGCTTAAGCCCGTCGATCTCGGTATTCGACATATGCGCAACCAGCGCCGACAACTCCGGGTCTTCCTGAAAAAAGTTAGCCAGGTTGTATGCGCCATCTTTAGCGCCCAGGGTCTGGTATTTACCGTCAACGGTTGCAGCGAACCGGCGCAACAGGGCATGCTTTGTATCACGCGCAAACAAGGCATCCCATTCAGAGCCCCACAGTACTTTGATCACATTCCAGCCCGCCCCCTTGAACAAGGACTCAAGCTCCTGGATGATTTGACCGTTGCCGCGCACCGGGCCGTCAAGACGTTGCAGATTGCAGTTGATAATAAACGTCAGGTTGTCGAGTTTCTCGCGGGCGGCCAAAGTCAAAGCCCCGATCGCCTCGGGTTCATCCATTTCACCATCGCCAAACACCCCCCAGACATGGCGATCGCCAGCATCAATCAAACCGCGATTCTGCAGGTAGCGCATGAAACGCGCCTGGTAAATGGAATTCATCGGGCCGATACCCATGGAACCCGTCGGGAACTGCCAGAAATCAGGCATCAACCAGGGGTGAGGATATGAGCACAGCCCTTGTCCACCGGTTTCCTGGCGATAATTTGACAGGTCGTTTTCGGAAAGACGCCCCTCCAGAAAGGCTCGGGCATACACCCCTGGCGCCGAGTGGGGCTGAAAGTAGACCAGATCACCCCCATGCTTTTCCGTGGCCGCACGAAAAAAATGATTGAACCCCACTTCAAAAATCTCGGCGACCGAAGCGTAACTGGCGATATGACCGCCCAACTCGCCATAGGCGGTATTGGCGCGCACCACCATGGCCAGCGCATTCCAGCGCAAGATCGAAATGATTCGCTCTTCCAGGGCCAGGTTGCCCGGATAGGCCGGTTGACGGTCAAGGGGCACGGTATTTCGATAGGCTGAATAGGGCTGAACCTTGGCTTCCAGCCCCAGCATTTGGGCCTGTTCTTTAAGCTGCTCAAGCAAGAACAAACCGCGCTCTTGCCCGCGAGCGGCAATCACCGCTTCCAACGACTCAAGCCATTCTTGCGTTTCCTGCGGATCATCGTCGAGATCATTTGCAGCGGCTTCCACCCCATTCACCCCTGTATTTTTCATTTTCAGTCTCCGTTCATGTCGATGAAATTCTACGGGAGCAGGTAAAGAATAGGGTTTCGATTTTGGATCAAATCAGCAGCTTATACCGAATATAATTCTTTAATTAAATATCTAAAGAGAACAAAATTTTGGGGAATGACATTGACACCATTGATTACCGTATCCTGAACGAATTGCAAGCCAACGGTAAACTCAGCAACGTCGAACTGGCCACACGCGTTCACTTATCGCCTTCGGCATGTCTTGCCCGGGTAAGACGACTTGAAGACAGCGGCATCATCAGCCGTTACGTCACCCTGCTTGATGCCCATGCCGCCGGGCTACCCATTAGCGTTTTCATACAAATCCGCCTCGAACGCCAGGTTGAGATGTCATTGGAAAAGTTCGAAGCGTGCATGAATAACTACCCCGAGGTCATGGAGTGTTACTTGATGACCGGAGACTCCGACTACCTGATTCGTGTTGTCGTTGCAGACATTCAGGCGATCGAAAAATTCATCGTCAACGAACTGTCGAAAATTCCGGGCGTGGCCAATATCAAGTCAAGCTTTGCACTCAAACAAGTCAAGTACAAAACCGCTCTGCCGCTCAGACAATAAAAAACCCCGGCACACGTACCAGGGCGCGAGTGGAAACCAAAGACGATTTTAGTGCGCGAAATTCAATGAAATGCGGTCAACGATAGACGACACATTCTGCGCCTCGTCGCAGATTTCTTTCATTTTCAACTGCGTGGCGTCGGAAAGCTTCACGCCCTGTTCGACAATGGATAACCCCTTGGAAATTTTCGCCTGCGCTTCCTGGGTCTGGCTGCGCGTATCTTCAACCGCCTTACGAATCATCAGCGTGGCGTCGTGAGTGCGCGACGACAAGGCACGTACTTCCTGAGAAACCACCGAGAAACCGCGCCCATGAGAGCCCGCACGGGCGGCTTCGATGGCTGCATTAATCGCCAAGAGATTAGTCTGCATGGCAATGTCCTGAATTTCCTTGACCATGAATCCGATCGATTCGGCATGTTCACTCAGGGCAACAATGAGGGCATTCGATTGACGAATCTGCTCATCCAGGTCAGTAATTAACGAGGACATGGCCCCCAGCGAATTCAGCCCATCGGTTGCACCGTCGATGGCGGCCGTTTTGGCCAGGTTCAGGGCCTGCACAGCTGTGGTCGAAAACTCGGATTCACGCAAAACATCTTCAGTGATATCACTGGCGATTTTGACAACCCCTACCACGTGGCCCTGTGCGTCAATTTTGGGGCTGTACGTCGCCTGCAGCCACAGCACATCGCCGTTTTTCCTGACCCGCTCAAAACGCCCCATCTGGAAATGGCCCGCTTTAAGCTTGCGCCAAAAATCTTTGTAGTTTTCGCCGACGCGATACGCCGAGGTACAGAACATCTGATGATGCTGCCCCAGCACTTCATCTGCACCGTATCCGGTTACGTCCAGAAAATTCGCGTTAACGCTAACCACATACCCTTCAGCATCAAACTCAATGCGCGCCATCGAACGATCAATGGCCGAGAGCGTGATGCTGTCCTGCGCTGCATGGCCCGAACTTTTGGCCACACGTTCAAAAATGCCGATTTTCAGATCGCCATCATTGAAGAAACGAACACTGACGTTGGCCACAATCCGATTGGCATCTTGCGGGTAATGCAAGTTGAACAGCAACGATGAGGGGTCTTCTGATGAACCGACTGGCTGGGCAATGTCATTGAAACGACAACGCAGCAAAGACACCCGATCACCGCCGAAAAAGTCGCAGAACTGATCAGAAACGTCGGTAATTTTTTGGGTACGACTGTTAATGACAGCAACGGGAGCGCCGTGCTTGATGACATCGTAGTAGCGGGACTGGCTGATGAGCTTGATTTTCACGTGAAAGACTAGAGCAAATAAACAGAACGATCTGACACATGGCCGCAGACCCCTGGTTGCGACCACGATAAGATTTTTTTTTCGTCATTTTGTAGCCACAAATGAAAAAATGAAATGCCTTTACCACAAAATAAATGAAACAAATGATAACCACGCAATCATCAGACATGACCTATAACTGACCTTCGAACTGATACCGGGAACCCGGGTACCACATTGTCACCACTGAAGCGACCTGATCAAACGCCAAGGTCGTGCGATGAAGCACCAGACAGGCCTCGCCCTCGGACACCTTCAATTGATGCGCAATCACAGTCGGTGCATTGACAGCCTCGATGCTATAGCGTGCCCCCTGCAAGGGGGCCACCCGCATCAAATGTTCATTAGGTGTCAAGGCAGAAAAATCCAGACTCAGATAGTCTGGAGCGACCTGCGCGTTTACCCACCGATCTTCCACCTGAATGGGCACCTGATTTTCAAAGTGAACGATGATTGAATGAAATAAAGGATGCCCCGACGAGACTTCAAATCGCATCGCCTGCGCCTCGTTGGCTGTAGCGCCCTCAAGCAACAATAACTGACTGCTATGGCGATGACCCCGGGCACGAACTTCGTCAGCGACGTTCTTGATCGCCACCAGCGTCGCTTGATATTTTCGGTGTGCAACATAGGTGCCTGACCCTTGTATGCGCTTAAGAATGTTTTCGGAGGTTAACTCGCGCACCGCACGGTTGACGGTCATCCTCGACACACCAAATTGCCGGGCAAGCGTTATTTCCGGCGGAATGGCTTCGCCTTCGCGCCATGTGCCCGACTGAATTCCGGCCAACAGATAGTCTTTAATACGCTGATACAAGGGAACTTCTGGTTCAACCATAACCGTCACTTTATTGTCCGCCTCAAGCACGTTCATTTCGAATGACAGCGATTGTCACCCGTAAAAAAATTTCTGCAAATGGGCTTTGCAAATTTGTATAGACAAATTATGATTGAAAAAAAAAGTGCTGTGAAACACTTATTTTCATCACCCAGGAGACAACATGAATCGCTTTCCCTTTACCCGCAAGTTTTCTCTCGCATTGGCCGTCTGCGCTGCCTTTAGTGCCACACCCGCGTTAGCCGACATCAAAATCGGAATCAACGTTCCCCTGACAGGCTTTGCCGCCGCCGATGGTAATTCCGCACTGACTGGCGCCCAGCTGGCAGTCGAACAAGCCAACGCCAAGGGCGGCATCAATGGCGAAAAACTTGAACTCATCGTTTACGACGATCAGGCCTCGCCCAAAGATGCCATCCCTGCCGCCACTAAACTGACTGAAAAAGATCAAGTTGTAGGTGCCGTATCCGGCTCGTACTCGGCGTCGACAAGAGTCGCTGCCGGCATATTCCAGAATGCAAAAACACCCTATGTCGTGGCCTATTCCATCGACCCCAGCGTCACGCGCACCGGTGACTACATGTTCCGCGTATCCTCCATGGGCGAAGTTCAAGGGCGTGCCGGTGCCAAGCTGGTAGATAGCCTGGGCAAAAAGCGTGTGATTCTGGTCACGCTCAAAAATGATTTTGGTCAAGCGCTGGCAAACG
>CAYTSJ010000121.1:0-6360 GCA_964440385.1 uncultured Pusillimonas sp.
GGCGGGTCTGGATGCGGATGACATGCTCGATGATGCGTCCATCGAGCGAGCGCTGACTGTATTACGTCGCTACGGAGAGCGCCTCAAGGGTTTTGATCCGGAACATGTACGCGCCGTTGCAACCAGCACCTTCAGGGTTGCCAAGAACGTTGACGTCCTTTTGCCGCTGGCTGAAGAGGCCTTGGGCTTTCCGATTGAAATCATTGCCGGACAGGAAGAAGCGCGACTGATTTTTACCGGTGTTGCCAACGAACTCCCGCCCTCTCAGAATCGCCGCCTAGTCATCGATATTGGCGGGGGGTCGACCGAATTCATCATTGGTCGTGGCTTTGAGCCGCTGCAGCTATCGTCGTTACTGATGGGCTGCGTCAGCTACAGCCAGAGGTTCTTTCCTGACGGCAAAATCTCGGCCGAGCGCATGGACAGAGCCATTTTGGCGGCACGGCGTGAAATTGAAACCATCTCGAAAAGATTCCGCAAGCTCGGATGGGTAGAGGCTTATGGCTCATCAGGTACCGCCAAGGCCCTGTATTCGATACTGACCGACTCACACCTTTCAAATCAGGGGATTACTCTAGAGGGGCTTGAGAAGCTTCGTAAAAAACTGGTTACCGACGGAGAAGCCAGACCTGAAGAACTACCAGGGCTTAAACCATCGCGCAGCAACGTTCTGGCTGGCGGGCTCTCTATCATGCTGGCCGCCTTCCACGAACTTAAAATCAAAAACATGGGGTCTGGGGAAGGCGCCTTGCGGATGGGCGTTTTATACGACCTGCTGGGCCGTGAGTCACAGCATGACAAGCGCGACGAAACCTCACGCCAGTTCATGCGCCGCTACCATGTGGATGCCAACCAGGCGGCACGGGTCAAACAGGCCGCACTGAAATTATTTGAACCCCTGGCCATCAGTGCCGATGAAAAAGAAACCCTTCAAAAAATGCTGGGTTGGGCCGCCGACATGCATGAAATCGGTTTTTCAATCACCGCAGATCAGTACCACCGCCACAGTGCGTATATTCTGCAGCATGCCGACATGCCCGGGTTTTCCAATGATGAACAAGCCATTTTGTCATGGCTGGTCCTGGGGCACCTTGGCAAACTGGGCAAGATCAAAGGAACCAAATTATCTAAAGCATGGTGGGCAACATTGTTATGTCTGCGGCTTTCCGTTCTGCTCATGCGCGGCCGTAAAAACCTGCCCCATCTGCCCCTGCGACTTGACTGGAGCAATGACCAGATGACTGTGATTGTCGACCAGCGCTGGATGCAAGGCCACGCCCTGACGGCCTACTCTTTGGAAAATGAAAACGCCGAATGGGTAAGAACCGGGTTCAATGTGGTGGTTCGGGCCGTGTAAACACAGCCGGAACCCGGCTTGTTAACCTGCCTGCAATGTTAGGAACCTGATACAGCCCCAAAAAAAGACGTAAAAAAACGCCGTTGTTGAGGCTTTGCGGCCAGAACAACGGCGTTTTAGATTTCAACAACGATCAAACAAGACCGAAGTGCTTACGATAACGGTCGTCCATTTGGGTCATATCGAGCAAAACCGGAAAGTCGGCCGTGTTGAAGTCAGGATCCCATGCGGGTTCACCGCAGATCGTGGCACCCAGTTTCAGGTAGCCTTTGATCAGCGGAGGGATCCGCGCAGGGAGTTCGCTGTCAAGACGTTCTACAGGATAGCGATGACGCGGAATGACGCGTGGGACATCGGGATTAGCCGCAAGTGTTTTGCGAGCTGAACGCCACACTTCAGCGGCAGTGACGCCATCGTCTCGCAAACTGACACTGGCGCAGCCAAGCATGTAGCGCAATCCATGTTGCTTCATCAGCGTGGCAATACCGGACCACAATAACATGATGACCGAACCGTTACGGTAATCGGCGTGGATACAAGAGCGGCCCACCTCGGCCATGTTGTCGCGATAGTCGTGCAGCGAGGAAATATCAAACTCGGACTCTGAGTAATACCCCCCGGCGTTGGCGACATTGGCAGGCGGAAGGAAGCGATAAGTACCGATCACACGGCCTGTGCTTACCTCTTTAACCATGAGATGCTCGCACCAGGGATCGTAACGATCGGCATCCAGACCGTCTGTTGAATCCGGGAACACCGCATTCATTTCTTCGGTAAACACCTTGAATCGCAATCGCTGAATGGCCTCGAGCTCTTCATTGGTTCGGGCCAGCCCCATGACAAGCCCTTCGGACGGCGCATCGGACCATACCGCAGTGGTTTCGACGTTTGCATTCACACGAACAAGTTCTAGCATAGACATCACTCCACAAACATGCAGCGATTATGGGTGTTAAATGTTTCAGGCAGGCGTCAATTAAGTTAATGCTTTGTTAAATTCACTGCAACCAATTCTCGAACACATTGCTCGGCCAGTGCAGCATCTTCTGCCTCGACCATGAGACGCAGTTTGGGCTCGGTACCCGAGGCGCGGATCAACACCCGCCCCGATGAGCCCAGACGGGCCTCAACGGCCATCCGTGCACGCGCAAGACCCTCGTGATCCTGCCATTGCACACCAGGTGCCAACGCCACGTTCACCATTTTTTGAGGGTACATTTTAAGATCGGCAACCAATTCAGGCAGCGTCTGACCAGAACGACGCAACGCGGTCATGACCTGCAGGGCAGCGATAATGCCGTCCCCGGTCGTGTGACAGTCGAGGCACAGCAAATGGCCTGAACTTTCACCACCATACAACCATCCGTTTTTTCGCATCAGCTCAAGCACATAGCGATCGCCCACGTTGGCGCGAGCAAAACCAATACCCAGTGCCTGCATACGCTTTTCAAAACCAAAGTTAGTCATGAGCGTACCCACAACACCACTGACAGGCGCCGTTTGAGCACGACCATTGACAATAACGTACAGAAGCTCGTCACCGTTATAGATACGACCCGCATGGTCAACCATTTGGAGGCGGTCAGCGTCGCCATCCAGGGCGATCCCCAGGTCTGCGCCATGCGCCTTGACCGTTTCAGCCAAGCTTTCCGGGTGCAAAGCGCCAACCCCTTCGTTGATGTTGAACCCGTCAGGCTGGCAACCGATGGCAATCACTTCGGCACCCAACTCACGGAAAACATGCGGAGCAATGTGATAGGCAGCGCCGTGGGCTGCATCCACCACTATTTTCATGCCCGAAAGATCAAGTTCGTTGGGGAAGGTACTTTTGCAGAATTCGATATAACGACCTGCGGCGTCATCGATACGACGCGCACGTCCCAAGGCGTCTGAAGAGACGCAGCCTAAAGGTGCATCAATGGCCGTTTCGATTTCAGTTTCGATGTCGTCCGCCAGCTTCATGCCCTGGGCAGAAAAAAACTTGATGCCGTTGTCGTGGTAAGGATTATGAGAAGCGCTGATTACGATACCTGCAGTAAGACGAAGTGCGCGCGTGAGATAGGCCACCGCAGGTGTAGGTACCGGACCGGCAAGCAAGACATCGACCCCTGCCGCCGACAAACCAGCCTCGAGTGCAGACTCAAGCATGTAACCCGAGATACGTGTGTCTTTTCCAATCACAACCGTCGGGCGATCACGACCGTGCGAACGATGTCTGGCAAGAACCTGCCCTGCGGCATACCCCAAACGCAAAGCAAACTCGGGGTTAATTGTGTCACCACCTACGGTGCCACGAATACCGTCGGTACCAAAATATTTACGCTGACTCATCCTGTTATTCCGTTCTCTGTTGCTTTCCAGACTTTGATCGCATCAACCGTTAAAGCCACATCGTGCACCCGCACCATGGCTGCGCCCCGCGCAACACCTGCAAGGGCACCGGCAACGCTTCCCCCTTGACGCTCGGACGCCATGCGCCCCGTCACATGCCCGATCATGGACTTGCGGGACAAGGCAACCAGCCAAGGATAATTGTCGAATTGTAAATCTTGCAGTTGCCGCAGCAAATGATAATTGTGTGCCGCCGTTTTACCGAAGCCAAAACCTGGATCGAGCAGAATCCGTTGCCTTGAGACACCAGCAGCCAACAGCGCATCGACACGTCCCTTCAGGAACTCGCGAACCTCGCGCACGACATCATCATACGTTGGCGCTGTTTGCATGGTTCGAGGCTCCCCTTGCATATGCATCACACACAGACCGCAACGACTTTGGGCGACAGCCTGAACGGCACCAGGCCAACGAAACCCGAAAATATCATTGATCATGTCGGCACCCGCATCAATGACGCGCTGCATAACCTCGGGCTTGAAGGTGTCGATCGACAAGGGAACATTCAGAGGCTTCAAGGCTTCGATGACCGGCAAAAGACGCGCCAGTTCCTGTTGGGCATCGACAGGTTCAGCCCCCGGACGGGTAGATTCAGCACCAATATCGATAATGTCGGCACCCTCTGCCAACATTAGACGTGCATGCTCAACCGCGGCATCGGTTGAAAAATGCAAGGAACCATCGGAGAAAGAATCGGGGGTCACGTTGAGAATACCCATGACCAACGGGCGCTCGAACGTCAGTTCGAAGCGCCCGCACTGGAGAGCTTGAGTCATTAAAACAAAAGACCCTGAAATGTTGAGTTAGACAGGCGTAGCCGCTGTACTTGCGTCGCCCTTCCCTTTTTCCGCGTTGGCTCCAAGATCGGCAGGGGCACTGCCAGATGAAGGGCCATTAGACGACGATGATGACGCATCATCAAAGTCTTTTGGAGGGCGCGGTGAACGACCTTCCATAATATCGTTGATTTGATCGGCATCAATGGTTTCCCATTCGAGCAGGGCCTTGGCCATAGCATCCATCTTGTCGCGGTTACCCTCGATGATGTTGCGAGCCACGGCATATTGCTGATCAATGATGGCGCGAATTTCCTGATCAACCTTTTGCATGGTTGATTCAGACATGTGCGTAGTTTTGGTAACGCTACGACCCAAGAACACTTCACCCTCGTTTTCGGCATACACCATGGGGCCCAAAGAATCAGTCATACCATAACGGGTAACGATATCGCGGGCAATGGAAGTGGCTCGCTCAAAGTCGTTAGAAGCACCCGTGGTCATCTGATTCATGAACACTTCTTCGGCAATACGACCGCCAAACAAGACAGAAATCATGTTAAGCAAGCGCTCTTTGTCCATGCTGTAGCGATCGCTTTCGGGCAACTGCATGGTCACACCCAAGGCACGCCCGCGAGGGATAATGGTGACCTTGTGCACCGGATCTGTTTTAGGCAGACAGCGCGCTACCAAAGCATGACCCGACTCGTGGTAGGCCGTGTTTCGACGCTCTTCTTCAGGCATGACCAAACCACGGCGCTCGGCACCCATGATGATTTTGTCTTTGGCCTTTTCAAAGTCTTGCATGTCAACGGTTCGGCCACTGCGGCGAGCGGCAAACAGCGCAGCTTCATTGACCAGGTTAGCCAGGTCAGCACCAGAAAAACCAGGGGTACCACGCGCCAGAACGGTTGCGTCAACGTTTGATGCCAAAGGTACCTTGCGCATGTGCACCTTGAGAATTTGCTCGCGACCACGAATATCAGGCAAGCCAACCACCACTTGACGGTCAAAGCGACCTGGACGCAGCAAGGCAGGGTCAAGCACATCGGGGCGGTTAGTGGCGGCGATGACAATGACACCTTGACCTGTCTCAAAACCGTCCATTTCGACCAACAATTGGTTCAGGGTTTGCTCACGCTCATCGTTACCCCCCCCCAGGCCGGCACCGCGCTGACGACCAACCGCGTCAATTTCATCAATGAAAATGATGCAAGGCGCCTGCTTCTTGGCATTTTCGAACATGTCGCGTACGCGGGCAGCACCCACACCGACAAACATTTCGACAAAATCGGAACCGGAAATGCTGAAAAAGGGAACTTTGGCCTCGCCGGCAATGGCTTTAGCCAGCAAGGTTTTACCCGTACCCGGGTTACCTACCAGCAACACACCGCGGGGGATACGCCCACCCAGACGCTGAAACTTGGTTGGATCGCGCAGAAAATCGACCAGCTCTTTTACATCTTCTTTAGCTTCATCGCAGCCCGCGACGTCGGCAAAAGTAACACTGTTGGTGTTTTCATCAAGCATGCGCGCACGAGACTTGCCAAAGCTGAATGCGCCACCTTTGCCACCGCCTTGCATCTGACGCATGAAGAACACCCACACGCCAATCAGCAACAACATCGGGAACCAGGAGATAAACACACTGGCCAGGAAAGAAGGTTCTTCGCGTGCCTTGCCCGAAACCTGAACGCCTGACTTGACCAATTCAGGAACCATCCAGAGGTCACCAGGAGAAGTCAGACTGTACGGGCGACCCGAGTCGGGCGTGACAAAAAGGTGGTCTTGCCGTGCCCGTTCCTGCCCACGAGGCCGACCCGCTCCCGGGAGTTG
>CAYTSJ010000122.1:0-6343 GCA_964440385.1 uncultured Pusillimonas sp.
CGGGGCCATCTTGTTCACAGCCTCGTTCTTTGTGCCGGGTGGCGCAATGGCAGCCGGCTGGACCATGTATGCTCCCCTGACCCTGCAAATGGGTATGGGTATGGACCTGGCCATTTTTGGCGTGCACATCCTGGGTGCTTCATCCATCATGGGTGCGATCAACATCGTGGTCACCATCCTGAACATGCGCGCACCCGGCATGACCCTGATGAAGATGCCTCTGTTCTGCTGGACTTGGCTCATTACGGCTTACCTGCTCATCGCCGTGATGCCCGTACTGGCTGCTGCCGTGACCATGCTGCTGACTGACCGTCATTTCGGTACTGCGTTCTTTAACGCCGCCGCCGGTGGTGACCCCGTCTTGTACCAGCACGTGTTCTGGTTCTTCGGCCACCCCGAGGTGTACATCATGATTCTGCCGGCGTTTGGTATCGTGTCGGCCATTATCCCCGCGTTTGCTCGCAAACAGCTATTCGGCTATGCCTCGATGGTGTATGCAACAGCGGCCATTGCCATTTTGTCATTCCTCGTCTGGGCACACCACATGTTCACCACAGGTATGCCGGTCACTGGCCAGCTGTACTTCATGTACGCCACCATGCTGATCTCGGTACCGACAGGCGTGAAGATCTTCAACTGGGTAGCCACCATGTGGCGTGGGTCCATGACGTTCGAAACCCCCATGCTGTTCTCGGTTGGTTTCGTTTTCGTGTTCACCATCGGTGGGTTTACCGGCCTGATTCTGGCCATGGCACCGATTGACATTGCCGTACACGACACCTACTACGTTGTAGCTCACTTCCACTACGTGCTGGTTGCCGGTTCATTGTTTGCCCTGTTTGGTGGTGCCTACTACTGGTTGCCCAAATGGACAGGCCGCATGTACGACGAGCGTCTGGGTAAATGGCACTTCTGGATGACCATGATCTCTTTCAACGTCACGTTCTTCCCGATGCACTTCCTCGGTCTGGCCGGTATGCCCCGCCGTTACGCCGACTACGCAGCACAGTTCACCGACTTCCACCAAATTGCTACCATCGGCGCATTCTGGTTTGGTCTGTCACAACTGATCTTTGTCTACGTTGTTCTCAAGGCTTACTCGGGCCGCGGCGAAATCGCTCCAGCCAAACCTTGGGAAGGTGCTGAAGGTCTGGAATGGACTGTTCCTTCTCCGGCTCCGTTCCACACCTTTGAAACGCCCCCGGTCGTCAAGTAATTAGCTGAAATCAAATGACACCTGAACAACGCCGCCGCAACCGCAATCTCGGTCTGGTCCTAGCCGTTATCGTTTTTTCGATCATGGGTTGGGTCATTTACCGCGGTGGCGTTGGTTAACACAGACTCCGGGCACCCATGAGCGACGATATCCGCGAACTTTCGCAACGCAAACTTAACTTTTTCCAGACTCTGAAAGCTGTTTTATGGGGCTTTCTGGGTGTTCGAAAAGGTAAAGGCTATAACGAAGACATCGCCAAACTGAACCCTGTTCATATCATCATCGCGGCCGTTATTGGCACGATTCTTTTTGTGATCGGGCTCGTCATGGTGGCGCAATGGTTCGTCGCTCAGGCCGTTTAAGCCTGTTTGTAAAAATTCAATAAAGGAGAACACCATGAGTGCAAGTCACTCGGTTACCGACGGTAAGGCACCTTACTACTACGTACCCGCCGATTCCGCCCACCCGGTGAGGGCCAGCGTTGCCCTGCTCATCGTGCTGCTTGGCGCAGCGTTATGGGTGAACAGCTTTTCATTCGCGCCCTATATGGTTGGTGTGGGCCTCTTGATGTTGTTTGTGGTGCTTTGGGGTTGGTTCGGCGACGCGATTCGCGAATCCGAAGCCGGCCTGAACAGCCAGCGCGTTGATCACTCTTACCGCTGGAGCATGGCCTGGTTCATCTTCTCTGAAGTTATGTTCTTTGCCGCCTTCTTTGGCTCGCTCTGGTATGTACGCGAAATCACAACCCCTTGGCTGTCGAACATTGATCACCAGAACATGTTGTGGCCTAACTTCACAGCCGCATGGCCCAACTTCGGCCCTGCCGGTATTGTTGAACAATTCCGCACTGTCGGCCCGTTCTGGCTGCCCACCATCAACACAGCACTGCTGTTGACCTCAGGCCTGACACTGACCCTCTCGCACCATGCACTGCGCGCCAGTCACCGTGGAAAAACAGCCTTCTGGTTGGCTGCGACCGTGATTCTGGGTTTTGTGTTCGTCGCTTGCCAGGCCTACGAATACATCCACGCCTACAACGACCTGAACCTGCGCTTTGACTCGGGTGCCTACGGCTCGCTGTTCTACATGCTGACTGGCTTCCACGGCTTCCACGTGATTCTGGGCGCCACCATGCTGGCCGTCATATTCTTCCGCGTCGTCAAAGGTCACTTCACCCCCGACCATCACTTCGGTTTCGAAGGCGCTGCCTGGTACTGGCACTTTGTTGACGTGGTCTGGTTGGGTCTTTACCTGTTCGTTTACTGGTTCTGATACACGCCATACAGTCACTGCCTGGTCACTGGCCAGGCAAACAAAAACGGCAAACTGAAAGCAGTTTGCCGTTTTTGTTTGAGCAAGGCCGCCACACCAACGTCTCTACCTTGCTGAAATTCCTGTACTTTGAATCCAGCCCATATAGTTGGCAAACAACAAGAACAGGAATAAAGCGATCGACAAGCCGATACGAATCGTCAGGGCATTGACGGTACGATTGCTCCCCCCCTTGTCTCGCATAAGATACAGGAAGGCAGACGCCAGACTGGCGAGAATGCCCAGAAACACCAGGATCACAATGTAGCGCATGCCACCCCCTTTGAAGAAACTATAATTATTGCAGACATGACCCGTGCGCCTTTCTCTTTCCGTATTGTTGCTGCCCTTATCCTTCTTTCGATCGTAGCCGTTGTTTGCGCCTTATTAGGTCGCTGGCAATTGGGGCGGGCTGAAGAACGCGAGGCCATTCACGCCAACATCCTTTCCGGTCGCGAACGCACTGCTGTCAACATTACCGCTGACACCAACCCGGATGAGCTGCTGAACTGGCGTCAGGCACACGCGTCGGGACACTGGCTGAACCGCTATACGGTACTCATTGCCAATCGCAACCTCAATGGCAAACCGGGTTACTGGGTTGTGACCCCTTTGGCATTACCAGACCATGGTCAAACGGCCCTGCTGGTCTTGCGCGGCTGGATCCCGCGCCCCCTCGGGACGGGCGCAACGCTACCCCCACTTGATGGCCCAGAAACGCAAGTCAGCATACACGGTGAAGTGCGCGAGCATGTACCTCGACTTTTTGATCTAAGCGCCTTCAGTGGCGGTACTGACCAGGGCCTGCCAGACAATCCGTCAAAGGCACAAACACCCCTCGAAGTGCAAAACCTTGAACTTGAAAACTTTACTGCCGTAACTGGCATAAAATTACTGCCGGCTGTATTGCAACAAACCTCTGCCACCACATTAAGTGACGGCACCCCTTTAGTCCAAAGCTGGCCTACCCCATCCCTTGATTCCGACAAGAATCGGGGTTATGCCCTGCAATGGTTTGCGTTTGCCGCCATTGCCGCAGGTGCATGGCTAGTCATTGCCTGGCGCGCCTGGCGTCGCCGACCGCAACACAGCACATAACGCTTTACACAAGGAAATTCCGTGGTCAGCCCTACCCCTAATGCGTCACCCTCGCCGGCAAAGCCGCGCTCGCTAACACCCATGTTCTGGATCGTTGCCCTGTGCCTGGCGCCAGTCGTTTTTGCACTGTTAGCCTACTACGTACCGGCATTGGGTCTGCGTCCTGAGGGCAGCAAAAACTACGGGCAACTCGTCAACCCGCAACGACCTGTTCCTGCCGCTGAGTCTTTGGGTTTGACCACCCTTGATGGCCAGCCATTTGATCTGGCCAGCCTGAAAGGCAAATGGGTACTCATGACCGCAGACCAGGGTGCATGCCCGGAGTCTTGTGTCGAGAAACTGTTTATCTTGCGTAACTCTCATGCAGCACAAGGCAAAAACGTAGAGCGAGTTACCAGGGTTTGGTTCATCACTGATGACGCGCAGGTTCCGCAGGTCGTGCAAGACGCCTACATCGGTACCATCATGTTGCGTGCGAACCCGGAAAAGCTTGCCGCCTACCTGACAGCCAACACCGTGTCCAAGCCCGGCGCAACGCCTGCCGAAACCCTGGCACAACCCATGTGGGTTATTGACCCCCTGGGCAATCTGATGCTTGAGTTTCCGCCTGACGACGGCACAGCCCCCGAAGAGCGTGGCCCCAAAGTTCGCAAAGACCTGAGCAAGCTGATCTACCACTCACGTATTGGCTGACACCATGATTGACGCCATCAAAACTCGTTACCGGAAGCTGGTTTTTTTCACCTGGTTTCTGACGCTTGATCTCATCATGTTTGGCGCCTTTGTGCGACTGACTGACTCGGGTCTGGGCTGCCCCGATTGGCCAGGCTGCTATGGAAAAGTCACGCCGATTGGCGCTGCAGACCATATCCGCCAGGCCGTTGAAACCATGCCCTACGGCCCGGTCAGTTTTCCGAAAGCCTGGATCGAGATGATTCACCGGTATGTCGGCGCCCTTCTGGGTCTTCTGATCATTCTTATCGTGATCATGGCCTGGCGTCATCGCAAAACACTGGCGCATAGCCCGCGCCTGGCCATCGTCACTCTTCTGGCCGTCTGCCTCCAGGGCGCGTTTGGCGCCTGGACGGTCACACTCAAACTCATGCCCATCATTGTCACCCTGCATTTGTTGGGCGGCATGACCTTGCTGGCCTTGATGACCTGGCTGGCCGCACGTGTCAAAGACCATCCGGTCGTCTCGCCAGAGGCAACGCGCTGGTACCCCTGGATGGTTGTCGGCTTTGTTCTGGTATTCACACAGATTGCCTTGGGCGGCTGGGTCAGCACAAACTACGCTGCGCTGGCCTGTATGGACTTCCCCACCTGCAACGGGCAATGGCTACCGCCCATGGACCTGCACGGCGGGTTCTCGCTCATCCGCGCATTGGGAGAGCTTCCTTCCGGAGAAATGATCTCGCAACAAGCCCTTACAGCGATTCATTGGGTACACCGCAACTTTGCCTTTATTGTGTTCGTGTATATGGGCGCTTTGGCTATCAAGTTACGTACCGAACCCGGTTTGCGCACACCTGCCACAGCGATTCTGGCTTTGTTACTGGCACAACTTTTTACCGGTTTAACCACCATTTTCTTTGAATGGCCTTTACTGATTGCCGTCTTGCATAATGGCGGCGCGGCAGGTCTGGTACTGTTTTCAACCACATTGCTGGTGCGCCTCTCGGGCACACGCCAGACTACAATAGCGCCATGAACACAGTGACAATCCAACCTCAAAGCCTGTGGCGCCAGTACTGGGTACTGACCAAACCACGGGTCACACAGCTGGCGGTTTTCTGCGCAATTATCGGCATGTTTCTGGCCACCCCTGGCTTGCCCGACTGGCAACCCGTTGTGGCTGGCACCCTGGGTATCTGGCTGCTAGCGGCAGCGGCGTTCGCAATCAATTGCCTGATCGAACAAGAGGTCGATGCCAAAATGTTGCGCACGGCCCGCAGGGCAACCGCGCAGGGCACCATCACCAATACCCAGGTACTGTTGCTTTCTGGCTTGCTGGGTGGCGGCGGAATGCTAGTGCTTTATCACCTGGTCAACCCCCTGACCATGTGGCTGACATTTGCCACTTTTGTGGGTTACGCCATCATCTACACCATCATCCTTAAACCACTGACCCCCCAGAATATTGTCATTGGCGGGCTGTCGGGTGCCATGCCCCCCGCTTTGGGCTGGGCGTCGGTAGCCAATTCGGTACCCGCCGAAGCCTGGGTGCTGGTTTTAATAATCTTCATCTGGACGCCCCCGCACTTTTGGGCATTGGCACTTTACCGAAACACAGATTACGAAGAATCAGGTCTACCGATGCTGCCCGTAACGCACGGGCAACAATTCACACTGCTGCATATTTTCCTTTACAGCCTGGTTCTGTTTGCGGCAACGCTGCTACCCTTCATGATCCGTATGAGCGGTCTTCTATACCTGGCTAGCGCTGTCATACTGAGTGGCCTGTTTGTCGGGTATGCATGGCAGTTGTATCGCAACTACTCCGACGAGCTTTCCCGCAAACTATTCCGCTTTTCAATTATCTACCTGTCGCTGCTGTTTCTGGCACTGCTGGTCGACCACTGGGTAATGCTGCTGTGACCTTTGCTTTTATATCATGCCGGGCTTTTCTCAAGCTGGCCGGCACCTGTTTTCTGGCGTTGCTGTTAAGCGCCTGTGGGCCAGGGCCCAAAGCCGTTTTTACAGGTAACGACATTACCG
>CAYTSJ010000123.1:0-6332 GCA_964440385.1 uncultured Pusillimonas sp.
ATATATGCATTCGAAACTACGACAGTTTGTCGGTATCAGCACGGGCGCTGGTTGACCAGATCAAAAGCGCTTAGGTCACCGATGCGTCATGGCTTGATCACCATGACGCCTGATGGCTACCTGAAATGTTTATCAATACTGTGAATCAAACTGCGGAAATGTCTCACCTTTTTTGAACGCCAGCAAGATATCCGCAGCAGCATTCGCAAACTGCTCATACATCACATCGGTTGGCCAGCCCAAATGAGGGGTCAACACCACATTTTGCAACGATCGAAAGGCATGATCCTTGGGTAAAGGCTCTATGTCAAAAACATCAAGTCCGGCTCCGGCGATCCGGTTTTCCTGCAAGGCGCCAACCAATGCGCCCTCGTCAACAATGGGCCCACGTGCCGTGTTGATCAAATAGGCCGTTGGTTTCATCAAGCGTATTCGTCGTTCATCAATCAATCCACGGCTGGAGGCATTCAAGGTCGCGTGAATTGAAACGATGTCGGATTCTGCCAGCAACTCATCCAGCGGTGCGTAACGAACCCCCGCTTCGCGAGCGCCTTCTTCGGTCAATCGTGATCCCCAGGCCACTACGTCCATGCCGAATGCCTGGGCAATGTTGGCCACATAGCGTCCGATTTTTCCAAACCCTACGATGCCGATCTTCTTGCCATGCAAGACATAAGTCATGGGCGTTGGCCAACCACCGGCCTTGATTTCCCGATCTGAATTAGCGATTTGCCGCATCACGGCCATCATCAGGCCAAACGTCAATTCCCCCGCTGCGCCACAAAACCCGCCTGATGCCTTGCCAACCTGAACCCCTGCCTTCCGGGCTGCTTCCATATCGAGGTGATAAATATGGTTCCCGGTTTGGGCAATCATGCGCAAATTGGGGAGTTGACTGAATACTGATTCAGTAAATTTCGTTCGTTCCCGCGTCGCCACGAAAGCATCAAAATCATTGAGCACGCTTAAATCGGTTACGGGTTGATTAAAGATCACCACATCGGCAAACTCTTTAATACGCTTAACACCCTTCGTATTTATGTAAGCGTGGTGGTAATCATCAAGAAAAGCGACTTTCATATGAGCCTCAAAAATTGGTCTGCTCAATTGTTATTCGTCAACAGGTTAAAGCATGTCGACAGTGATGTCTCCTCCGCGTGCTTGTATTGCATGTCAACCAAGTCGCATTGGTCATTGAGCCCGTTGTGATTCTAACCTTCTCACCTGGAATGATGTTTGATGCAAATGAACATGCCAATAAAAAAGGCCCGGAGCGTATGCTACCGGGCCTTTTTAATGGCAAGAAATATGCAAGCGGAAGAGCTGGGCTTTTACCGCTTGAAAAGCCTTACACGATACGAACAGCTTCAATCAGACGGGTGACAGTCCAGGCCTTGTTTCGGCTGATAGGACGACCTTCCGCGATTTCGACGGTGTCGCCTTCGTTGTACTGATTGGTTTCGTCATGGGCCATGTACTTGGCAGAGCGCACAACGATTTTGCCATACACAGGATGCTTGACGCGACGTTCGACGAGAACGACGACGCTTTTGTCCATCTTGTTGCTGACGACTTTACCAATCAGCGTACGCTGACGCTTGGTGGTGTTTTGAGTTTCGCTCATTTTACTTTCCTGCCTTCTCAGTCAGGATTGTTCGTACACGAGCGATGTCGCGGCGTACTTTACCCAACTGACTAGTATTGGAGAGTTGCTGGGTGGCACGCTGCATACGCAGACCGAATTGTGCTTTCAACAGGCTCTCGAGCTCGGTTTGGAGCTCTTTGGAATCTTTGGAACGGAGTTCGCTGGCTTTCATAAGATCTCCTTAGGCGCCGATACGACGAGATACGAACGTCGTGGCAATCGGCAACTTGGCAGCGGCCAGACGGAAAGCTTCGCGTGCGATTTCTTCGCTGACACCTTCCATTTCGTAGATTACCTTGCCGGGTTGGATTTCAGCGACCCAGTATTCAGGATTACCCTTACCGTTACCCATACGAACTTCAGCAGGTTTCTGCGAAATTGGCTTGTCGGGAAAAACGCGGATCCAGATACGGCCGCCACGTTTGATGTGACGGTTGATCGCACGACGAGCAGATTCGATCTGGCGAGCGGTCAGACGGCCACGACCTGTGGCTTTCAGACCGAAATCACCGAACGAAACTTCTGCACCGCGAGTAGCGAGACCGGTGTTACGGCCTTTCTGCTCTTTGCGGTATTTCCTGCGTGACGGTTGCAACATAATTATTCTCCTTCAGCTGGTGCAACAGCATCAGCCTTACGAGGTCCGCGGCCACGGCCACCTGCGGGACGACGGCCTTCAGGACGGTCACCGCGAGGTGCCCGGCGTGGACGACGTTCGTCTTCGCGAGGTGCAGCTATCTCAACTGGCAGTTCGCCGTTGGGCAACATGTCGCCTTTGTAGACCCATACTTTGATACCGATGATCCCGTAGGTCGTGGCGGCTTCGGAAGTACCGTAGTCGATGTGGGCGCGCAGGGTGTGCAGAGGCACACGACCTTCACGGTACCACTCGGTACGGGCAATTTCGATACCGTTCAAACGACCCGAGCTCATGATCTTGATACCCTGAGCACCGAGGCGCATGGCGTTCTGCATGGCGCGTTTCATGGCACGGCGGAACTGGATACGCTTTTCGAGCTGTTGGGAAATCGAGTCAGCAATAAGCTGGGCATCGGTTTCGGGCTTGCGGATCTCTTCGATGTTGACGTGAACAGGCACGCCCATCAGACGTTGAAGATCGGCTTTCAGGCTTTCGATGTCTTCACCGCGCTTGCCAATGACCACGCCCGGACGAGCCGAGTAAACTGTGATACGTGCGTTCTTGGCAGGGCGCTCGATGACAATGCGACCTACTGAAGCAGACTTCAGTTTCTTTTTCAGGTATTCGCGAACGCGGATGTCGTCAGCAAGCATGCCGCCGAAAGCCTTGTCGTCAGCGTACCAACGCGAAGTCCAGTTGCGGTTAACCGCGAGGCGGAACCCAATCGGGTGTACTTTTTGTCCCATTGCGACTCCTTAAGCGCCGACTTTGACCACAATGTGGCAAGTCTGCTTCTCGATACGGTTACCACGACCTTTTGCACGGGCGGAGAAACGCTTCATGGACTCGCCCTTGTCTACATAAATAGTAGTTACTTTGAGCTCGTCGATGTCAGCGCCGTCGTTGTGCTCGGCGTTGGCGATAGCGGACTCAAGCGCTTTCTTGAGGATGCCCGCTGCTTTTTTAGGTGTGAACGTCAGGATATTCAGCGCTTGGGCCACTGATTTGCCACGGATCATGTCGGCAACCAGACGGGTTTTTTGCGCAGAAATGTGGACGCCACGGATAATTGCTGTAGTTTCCATCACTTACCTCTTGGACTTTTTGTCCGCTGCGTGGCCCTTGAACGTACGGGTCAGCGCGAACTCGCCGAGCTTGTGACCGACCATGTTCTCGTTGATGTAAACGGGAACGTGCTGGCGGCCATTGTGCACAGCAATCGTCAGCCCAATGAACTCGGGCAGGATGGTGGAACGGCGCGACCAGGTTTTGATCGGCTTCTTGTCTTTGCCCTCGACGGCGGCGTCAACCTTTTTGATCAGGTGATCGTCGACGAATGGGCCTTTTTTAATCGAACGTGCCATTATGTACGCCCCTTACTTGCGCTTGCGACGCGAGACAATCATGTTGTCTGTGCGCTTGTTGCTACGAGTGCGATAGCCCTTGGCCGGTGTACCCCATGGGCTGACCGGTTCACGACCTTCACCTGTACGTCCTTCACCACCACCGTGCGGGTGATCGACCGGGTTCATGGCAACACCACGAACGGTTGGTCGAATACCACGCCAGCGCATGGCACCGGCTTTACCGATTTGACGCAAGCTGTGTTCTTCGTTACCCACTTCACCAATGGTGGCACGGCAGTCGATGTGAACGCGACGGACTTCGCCAGAGCGCAGACGCACCTGAGCGTAGACACCTTCACGCGCCATCAGAACAGCAGATGCTCCTGCAGAGCGAGCCAATTGAGCGCCTTTACCAGGCATCAGTTCGATACAGTGAATGGTGGAACCGACAGGAATATTGCGGATAGGCAATGCGTTACCTGTACGGATGGGCGCTTCTTTACCCGACATGAGCGTTGCGCCAACTTCAAGGCCTCGAGGGGCAATGATATAGCGACGTTCACCGTCGATGTAGCACAGCAAAGCGATGTGGGCTGTACGGTTAGGATCGTATTCGAGACGCTCAACCTTGGCGGCGATACCATCTTTGTTGCGACGGAAGTCGACAAGACGGTAGTGCTGCTTGTGACCACCCCCACGGTGACGAACCGTGATGTGACCGTTGTTGTTACGACCCGAACCACGCGTTTGCTTTTCGAGCAACGGAGCGTAGGGTGCGCCCTTGTGCAGATCGGGCGACACGACTTTGATCATGCCACGGCGGCCGGCCGAGGTCGGTTTGACTTTTACGAGTGCCATTTATTTCACCTCTGTAAAGTCGAGTTCCTGACCATCTTTCAGCGAAACATAGGCTTTGCGCTCGTTGCGACGGCGACCGACGAAACGACCAAAGCGCTTTTGTTTGCCTTTCTGGTTCAGAACCTGAACGGATTCGACTTCAACTTTGAAGAGCAGCTCGACCGCGGCCTTGATTTCAGGCTTGGTAGCATCAGCTACGACACGGAAAGCGATTTGCTGATTTTTTTCGGCAACAAATGTGGACTTTTCAGTCACGATTGGAGCCAGGATAACTTGCATTAAGCGTTCGGCGTTCATCCCAACATCTCCTCGAGTTGAGCGATAGCCGGCTTGGTGATCAACACTTGTTTGTAGTGGATCAGTGACAGCGGATCGGCATAACGCGGTTCGACAACAGCAACGTGAGGCAAGTTGCGAGTTGCGAGGTAAACGTTTTCGTCGACGGTATCAGTGATGATAAGCACTGATTCGAGGCCCATACCTTTGAGCTTGGCAGCAGCCAGCTTGGTTTTAGGTGTTTCGAGATCGAAGCTTTCAACAACCGAGACACGACCTTCGCGAGCCAACTGGGACAGGATCGCACGAATACCGGCGCGATACATTTTCTTGTTAACTTTTTGCGAGAAGTTTTCGTCGGGCGAATTCGGGAATGTACGACCGCCTCCGCGCCAGATGGGCGAAGATGTCATACCTGCACGGGCGCGGCCGGTGCCTTTCTGGCGCCATGGCTTTTTGGTGCTGAGCTTGACTTCGGCACGATCTTTCTGGGCACGGTTACCGCTACGTGCGTTGGCCTGGAAGGCTACGACGATTTGATGAACCAGCGCTTCGTTGAAATCACGACCGAAAACGGTATCGGGGGCTGCGTAGGTAGCGGCCGACTGACCTTGTTCGTTCAGGAGCTTGAGTTCCATTGCTTACGCCCCTTTCTTGGCCGACATCTTGATGGCCGGACGTACGATAACGTCGGCATTCTTGTGGCCAGGGACAGCGCCCTTAACCAACAACAAGCCACGTTCTGCGTCGACGCGAACGATGTCAAGATTTTGAACAGTGCGGGTTACGTCACCCAGGTGACCAGACATTTTCTTGCCGGGGAAAATACGACCCGGATCTTGTGCCTGACCAATAGAACCAGGAACGCGGTGCGAACGGGAGTTACCGTGTGATGCACGCTGCGAACCAAAGTGGTGACGCTTGATCGTACCGGCGAAACCCTTACCGATGGTTATACCAGTAACGTCAACTTTCTGACCTGCTTCGAAAACGCTTTCGACAGCCACAACGGCACCGGCTGTAAACTCAGCGGCTTTTGCAGGATCGAGGCGGAATTCTTTGAGGATGCTGCCAGCTTCAGCGCCAGCTTTGGCGTAATGACCGGCAACAGGCTTGGTCACGCGGGAAGCGCGACGTGTGCCATAGGCAACTTGCACGGCCGCATAGCCATCTACTTCAGGGGTCTTGACCTGTGTGACGCGGTTGTTGGACACATCCAGTACTGTTACGGGGATGGACTCGCCTTCCTCGGTAAAAATACGGGTCATGCCAACTTTGCGACCCACCAGCCCAAGCCGATATGCGGCAGGCGTAGGTGTCGAGTTCGACATCATTTTCTCCATTCCCGACTACGATTGGTCGGGGCTAAATTACGTGAAAACGTACATAAAATGCACTTACACCGCAGCAAACGGCAGTACATTCAGGCACGAAACCACAATTCTTGTTTAAACCAAAAACAATTAAGGCAACGCTTTTTTGGTTAAGCCTTGTAATTTAACATGATGGAAGGTATTTCCGCAAGCCTGACAATGGTTTAGAGGCATTTCTGGCTTGAATGTGTGGT